>JAWWPY010000266.1:0-3445 GCA_033854735.1 Streptosporangiaceae bacterium
TGGCGCGGCGCGCTCGGTGGCCGAAACGTCCACCGGCGTCATCGGCCTGGCCCTGGGCACCGGCCGGTCAGGTGCCCTGGAACTCCTGTCCAGCATGGGGAAAGTGACCAAGACCGTTCCGCTGCCCGCGCCTGCCCGCCAGGTCGTGGTGGGCAGCGACGGCACCACGTTCTACGTGCTGACCGGTACGGCCACCACGGCCAGCGTGACCATCGTGGGCTCGCGGGCCGGGCGGGTCCAGGGGAGTGCCCCGATGCCGTCCGACGCCGTCTCGGTGGTCCCGGACGTTTCCCAGACCACCCTGTACGCGCTGGAGAGCGGCGGCCTCGTGGACCAGATCGACATCGCCGGGGGCAAGGTCGTCGCCAAGTTCAAGGCGACCAGCAAAGACGACACGGCCCAGTCGATCGCGCTCAGCCCCGACGGCACCACGCTCTACGTCCTGAAGAACGCCGACGGGACGTCCAACATCGCCGACGTGAACCTCGCGACCCAGGCGGTCCGGAAGGTTCTCCCGGCGCCGAGTCACTGTGTCGGGGTGCTCGTCTCCACCAGCGGAGGCCAGCTCTACGACCTGGTGGGGACACCTACGTATGGCAACATCCAGGTCTTCGCGGCCTAGCCTCGCGCAGGCCGCGAGGCGATGAGTATCCCGGCAGGACGACACCGATCCCGGGGTCAGCGGGTCGCTGGCTCAGGCCGGCTGCCCGGTCTGCTGGGCACCGTGCCCGGCCGCCTGGCCGGCCGGCGCGGCGCGGCCGTCACGTCCGCGGCCGCAGGCTGGGGGAGCCTCGGCGAGGCTGACGGCGACGCCACGGCCTGGACCGAGCGGACGCTGCGGACGCTGGCGGCGGTTTTCCTCGTCACCTGGTCGTTCCGGCTGGCCGGCTACCTGACCTTCGGGACCTGGGCGGCCGTCCCGGTCGTGCTCCTGGGCCTGACCGGGCTGCTGGCCATGGTGGCGGCCTGGGTCCCCCGGGGCACACTGGCGACCCGCCGCTTGCGCCAGATCGACCTGGTCGTCCTGGCCGCCGTGATCGTCGCCCTGGGCATCTGGTGCTACTTCCAGATCTACACCGCCCCCGACTACGGCACCGATGAGATCGCCTTCGACCAGTACGCGGCCCAGCTGGCGCTGCACGGCATCAACCCGTACCTGCACTCCATGGCGCCGGCGTTCCCGCTCTTCCATGTCTCGCCCAACGGCTACACGTTCCTGCTCAACGGCCAGCCGGTCACGAACCTGTCCTACCCGGCGCTCGCCTTCGAGGAATACCTGCCGCTGCTCGCGATGGGCGTCACCACCCAGGCCGCGGTCTGGAGCGACGTCGCCGCCTGGGCGCTCGGCGCGGTGGTGCTCTACGCGGTGCTGCCGAGGAAGCTGGCGCCGCTCGCGGCCGTCGTGGTCAGCCTCGATGTGTTCACCGGGTACGCGGTCGGCGGGGTCACCGACTTCCTGTTCATGCCGCTGCTGATCGGTGCAGCGGCCGGATGGGACCGGTTCGCCTGGACCCGCGGGCCTGCCGCCTGGCGCGGCCCGGTCCTGATGGGCCTGGCCATGGCGGTCAAGCAGACCCCCTGGCTGATCGTCCCGTTCGTGGTGGCCGGCATCGTGCTGGAATCACGGCGGCTGCGCAACTGGACTCAGGGCCTCCGCGACGGCCTGCGATACCTGGGGATCGCCGCCGCGGCGTTTCTGGTGCCGAATCTGCCGTACCTGCTCAACTCGCCTCGCGGATGGCTCAGCGGAATACTCACCCCGGTCACGGCCCAGACTGTGCCAGCGGGCCAGGGCCTGGTCAGCCTCAGCCTGTCGCTGCCGCTCGGCGGTGGGTCGCTGCGGGACTACAACTCCGCTGCCATCGTGGTCTTCCTGGCCCTGCTCGCCTGTTACCTGACCACGTACCCGGTGCTCAAGCCGGCCGCCTTCCTCCTCCCCTCGATCGTGCTGTTCTTCGCCACCCGTTCCTTCGGCAGCTACCTGGTCATGCTGATCCCGGCGGCAGTGGCCGCCGCGGCCACCACGCAGCGCCCGCAGCTCACCACGACCTGGCGGCACTGGAAATGGGTGGTGTCCGGCGCGGCGGCCTCGTGCGCCCTGGCCGTCCTCGCCGCGCTCACTAGTCCCAGCCCGCTGGGCCTGTCCATCCAGTCGGTGCGCACCACCGGTCAGCTGGCCACCGTGGACCAGCTGACCATGTCGGTCACCAACAACTCCGACCGCCGCGTGCGGCCCTCGTTCACCGTCGAAGAGGGCATGTCGATGACGGCTTTCTGGCGCCGGGTACACGGCCCCCCCGCCCTGGCCCCGCACCAGGAAGCCAGGTACACGATCCAGGCGCCGAGCTATTTCGCGATGCCCTCGATCACCAACGGGTTCCAGGTCCTGGCCTTCTCGCACGCGCCGCCCACGGTGAGCCGGACGGGCGCCTACGTGGCGAGCGTGTGGCGGGTGGTCCTGCGGCCCTCCGCCATCAACCAGCCGGTCGCCCGGGGCCAGACGATCACTGTGCACGCCGAGATCGTCAACCGGCTCGATCAGCCGGTCCGGGCCGCGAACGTGCCGGTGTGGCTCGGCCAGGTCATCTACGGGCAGGCCGGCACGGTGCCCAGCGAGGTGTTCATCAACAAGGGATACGGCGGCCAGACGCCCATCCCAGCGCTGACCAACGCCCAGGGCATCGCCACGTTCACGCTGAGGTCGCCGGTGGCACCCAACGCTACGGTCTCTTTCGAGTCCAATCTCGTCAAATCCGGCTCCGACTACCCCTACGGCTACTCCCCGATCCTCTCGGTGAGGTTCCGTAAATGAGCAGACTGGCGGTGACCCTGGCGCATCGCATGCAGCGGGCCGGGTTCCCTGTCTGGGATGCGCGGTCTACGGACCGAGGTCGGCCAGGACGTCCTCGATCCGGTTCAGCGCGGCCGCGATCCAGGGCAGCGTCACCGGGTCGGCGGACAGCAGGGCCCGCTCCCGCTGCTCGTCGGTCTCGCCGTAGAGCATCGCGGTGGCCACCCGCGTCCGCAGGGCCTGGGGCTCCTCACCGAAGACGCTGGCGGGCAGCACGCCCATGCCGTAGCAGTGCAGCAGGTGGGTGGCCAGGTCAGCCCCGTTGCTGATGCCCCGCGTGGTGCGCAGGTGCTCCCGCCAGGGCGCGAAGTCGGGATACAGGTAGAACGCGGCCTGCGGCGCGGGCACGAGCAGCCCGGCGGCGGCGAACCGGTCGGCCACGGCCGCGGCCACCTCCGCGTGCAGGACCCGGCTGCGGGCCACCCGCTCGGTGAGCTCGGCCGGCTCGTCGAAGGCGAGCGCCGCGGCCTGCTGAATCGGCAGTGACGGGGCGGACCAGATCTCGCTGCCGATCCCGATCAGCCGGTCCCGCAGGACCGGCCCGATGCCGCTGTCGGGCAGCCGGGCCACGCCGATCCGCCAGCCGCCCAGGGC
>JAWWPY010000267.1:0-23240 GCA_033854735.1 Streptosporangiaceae bacterium
AGAAAGCCTGCCCGGGACGGGGATTCCGGCTCTGCCTCCCACTCATCAAATAACAGAGAGTGAGGACATAAGCACCGAGCGTTCAAGGAAGAAGGCGGACACCATGACAGCACAAGCCACCACCCCCCGCACCACCACCACCGCCACCGTCCTGCGCGCCTGGATCATCGCCGGCCTCGGCGCCCTCATCCTGCTCATCGTGTTCATGCTGCACGCCGCACCCGCCTCCGCCAGCCAGGCCACCGCCACCCGGCCCTGCGCCACCTCCGCCACCACCGCCGTCCCGTGCCACCCATGCGCACACAAGGACCACACCGCCACCGTCCCCTGCCACCACGCCGCCTGACCCCCGCCACCGCCACACAGCCTGACCCCAGCCACCGCCACGCCGCCTGACCCCCGCCACCAGCACGCACCCGGCCCGGACCCGCAAGGGCCGGGCCATTTCCATGACCGGGAGCGGATCGTGGCATCAGCCGGTGCGTTAGCCGGCCTGGATGGCGATCACAGTCCAGGCCCCGAGGTGGATGCGGTCGCCGTCATGTAGCGGCACCCGCACCCCGGCGGCTATCTCGCCGCCGTTGACCAGGGTGCCGTTCTCGGACCCCGGATCGAGGACGGCCCAGCTGCCGTCTGCCTCCGCGATGAGGACCGCGTGCAGCCGGGAGACCCCGGGGTCGGTGGGCGGGCCAGTCAGATCGATCTCGGGCTCCAGGCCGCGCGACGCGCTGCGCCGTCCCACGCGCATCTCCGGACCGGCCAGCCGGAACCGGCGCTCCGGGCAGTAGCCGGGAAACTGGAGGCCGGCCGCGTCCGGGCCGCCGGCCGCGAGCACGCTCTCGTAGTACGCATGATCGCTGGCTACCACCGCCGTCCACACCGCCGGGCCGCCCGGGGATGCCGGGCCGCCCGGGGCGGCCGGGTCCTCCGAAGCTGCCCGGCCGTCCAGCCCGTCCGGCCCGGCCGGGCTGCCGGACGCCGGCCGGCTGCCGGACAGGTGCGGGGCGGCATCAGGCGGCACAGATGCGAGGCCCCCGACCGTAGCGGCCTGGTCACCGGCCACTACCGGCCGCGCTACCGGCGGCGCTGCCGGCCGCGCTGCCGGCGGCGCTGACGCGGAGGTGCCCGGGGCCTGGCCGGAATCGAAATCGAACCCGCAGGACTCACAGAAGCGGCCTGACCTGGCGGTTCCGCACAGCGGGCAGGGCCCGGCGGACGCCGCGGGCGGCGGCGATGATGGCGGTGCCCCCCCGGGCGTCACCGCCGGGCCAGCCGATGCGCCGATCCGCACTCCGCAGACGTCGCAGAAATCACTGCTGGCCGAGTCGTGACCGGCTGGGCAGGTCGGCATCTCTTCTCCGCCCTCTCTGGGCCAGTTGATCCTCTGGGCCTGCTCCGCCAGCTACTTCTTGGTCCTGACGGTCTTGGTCGACCTGGTGTCGAGCGCCATTTCGTCCGCGTCCTCGACCTTCTTCTTCAGCCGCACGGTGCCGGTCGCCGCATCGACCACGTCGACCACCTTGGCCAGCAGCTTGGCCGTGTCCTCATTACCCGACTGCTGGGCGAGCGCAACCGCCCGGCCCAGCTTGGCCGTCGCCGTATCCTCGTCGCCCTGCTTGCGGGCCTCCAGCCCCTCCTGGATCACCTGGGCCAGCTCGGCCTGGCCGGTGTAATGGGCCACCTGCTGGTTGATCCGGGTCGACAGGCCCTCGTCATCGGTCCAGATCGCCCGCACTAGGCCCTGACCCAGGATCTCCGGCCCGGACGGCGAGGTGGTGACCAGGCTCACCCGGGCGGCCAGCATCTCCTGCCCGACGGATCCCGGGGTGACCTGCACGCAGACGTGGTAGTCGCGGCTTTCCTCATTGCCCCACGCGCCGGTCGGGTAGTCGCCCGCCTGCGGGCCCGACTGGGTACGCCGGCCGGTCAGGTCCTCGACAGCCGGCGCCACCTGCTTGACGAACTGGACGGACGCGTGCTGCGGCGCCCAGATGCGCAACGCGACGTCGGCGACCTGCTTGCCCATCGCGGTGGCCATCATGGCCGAGAAATCGGCGGCCAGGCCGGCCGGGTCGGGCACGATGTCCACGGTGCCCAGCAGGGCGGTGGAGATCCGGCGGAGTTCGGCCACCTCCCAGTCGGTGCCGACGCCACGGCAGTCGCAGCTGAACACGCCTTCGCACCGGCTGACCGCGGTGCCCAGCTGCTCCGGCCGCTCATGCTGGTTCTTCCCGTCGGTGAGCAGGATGGCGTGCCGCAGGCCGGCCGGGTGGGACATGAACATCTCGTGCGCGAGGCTCAGCCACTTCCCGATCGCGGTCCCGCCGCCGGGGAGCAGGCCCGCCACCGCCCGCTTGGCCAGCCCCCTGGACTCCGGGCCCGCCACGGCCAGGGTGCCATTGGCGGGGAAGACCGGTACCGCATGGTCGGTGCCCGCGATCACCGCGAACGCCACGCCATCCCGGATCACGTCCACCGCCGCCGCGGTGGCCACCCGGGCCTCGGCGATCTTCGTCCGCGGGGCGCTCATCGACCCGGAGCAGTCGATGATGATGATCTCCGCGCTGCCCGGGCCGGCCGCGGGTGCCGCCGCGGCGCCCGAGGTCGTCACCGTGACCACGGCGTTGACGTCCCGGCCGCCTTCCGGGAGGTACTCGTTCTGGTAGATGTCCACCGTGAAGTCGGGCTGGCTCATCAGGGCGTTCTCCTCGGCATGGGATCAGGTGAGGCCGGCGCGCTGCCGCGGTCCGGGGGAGCGGGCAGGGCGGGTGGAAAGGGGGCCAGGACCGCGGTCACGTTGTCAGCCCCGCCGGCGTCGATCGCGAAACTGGCCAGCGCGCGGGCCGCGCCCAGCGGGTCGGTCAGCGCGGCGGGCAGCGCCAGCCCGGCCAGCCCGGCCGCGTCGGGCTGGTAGTTCCACAGCCCGTCCGAGCAGAGCAGCAGAGCACCGGGACCGGGCGGCTCGAACCGCAGCAGGTGTGGGGCCGGATCGCTGAGGTCCGCGCCGATCCACCGGGTCACCACGTGGGCCTGGGCTGAGGCGAGCGCATTGTCGGCCGGGAGCCCGGCCGCGACCAGCTCCTCGACGACTGAATCATCCCTGGTCAGCTGCTCCGGAGCCGAGCCGTCCCCGGCCGCCAGCCAGTAGGCGCGGCTGTCACCCAGCCAGCAGATCGTGGCGGCCTCGCTGGTTACCACGGCCGACACGAAGGTGGCCGCGGGCGGGTCCCCCGGCGGCCCGGCCAGCCCGGCTACCGCCGCCACGGCGGCCCGGACCGCCTCGGGCGACGCCGTGAGCGGATCTTCGCCGGTGCGCGCCGCCGTGAGCAGGACCCGCGCCGCCGCCTGCACCGCCACCAGCGACGCCTCGTCGGGCCGGGCGGACGAGGAAACGCCGTCGCACACCACGGCGACCAGCACCGGGCCGGCTTCGGTGCTGGCGGCAGCGAGGGCCATGGCGTCCTCGTTGCGGTGATGGCGCAGCCCGCGGTCGGTCACGCCCGCCAGCAGCCCGAGATCGAGCTCGATGTGATCACGGCCGGATGGCATCTTGCGACCGCAGGATTCGCAGTAGCCATCCGCGGTGGCGCTCGATGACGTGCAGAACGAACACCCGGCCGGGCCGGTGCTGTCGCCGTCGCTGACCAGGATCGGGGCCAGTTCCGCTCCGCAGGCCTCGCAGAAGCTGTCGGCCCCGCCGACCTGCTCGCCGCAGGCTGCGCACCGCCCGGACGCTGGCGGCGTGGTGTCTGCCGTCACAGCCAGGTCCTCGGGCGGACGTCATTGGCCCGGTCGACCAGCTCGACGCGGTGCGCCTCGTCCGGCGCCAGCCGGGCCAGCGACCGGTAACTTCGCTCCAGCCCGAAGCGCAGCGCGCGCTCCGCGGGCTCGCAGCCGGCCAGCGGTCCGGTACCGGCTGACTCGCCCGCGGCCACGCGATCGAGGGCGGCCCGCAGGATCTCGGCCGTGAGCTGCTGCTGGCGGGCGGCGTCCAGCGTCAGGCCGCCCAGCCGCCCAGCGGCCTCCCGCAGGTCGCCGACGCTTACCGTCGGCGGGCCGGGGCGAGCGAGGTGAATCCGGATGGCCTCGATCTGCGCCGCCACGTAGTAGCTGGACGACTGCGGTACCGCGGCCAGAGCCGCGATCGCCCCGGGCTGGTCATCCGCCGCCAGCCGGACCCGGGCCAGCCCGAACGCGGCGCTGACGTAGGAGCGGTCGACCGTCCAGACGCGCCCGAAGTAACGGGCGGCGGCGTCCCGGTCCCCGGCGGCCTCAGCGGCGAACCCCAGCGCCAGCTGCGGCGCGAGCTCCCCGGGGAGCTCGTCGTAGACCGAGTCGAAAGCGGCCTGGGCGGCCGCGGGCTGGCTCGCGGCCAGCTCCCGCAGCCCCTGGTACCAGGTGGTCCGCCAGTCGGCGGCATCCCCGCCGGCCAGGTCGGCCAGTGTGCCCGCGGCCTCGTCGAGCGCGCCGCCGACGATCTGCGCCCGGGCCAGGGCCAGCTTGGTCTCCGCCGACTCGGCCACGTGCGGTGGCGTCCCCGCTTCCCCGCGGACGGCAGCCGACAGCGCGGCGATCTGTGCCGCCGGATCCAGCGTGCTCAGGGTGGCCAGGTGCCCGGCGGCCGGGTCGGCGCTGTCCACCTGGGGTATCGGCAGGGCCGCGGCGATCTGGGCCGCGTGCGGCGGCGTGCCCAGGGCCGCAGCCGCCTGCCCGCCAGTTCCGGCGGCCTCGGCCCCGGCGGCCTGCAATTCGGGGCTGAACAGCGCGGAGAAGGCGGGCCGCGGATAGCCGTCATCGGCGGCGAGGATCTGCCGCAGGATCCCGGTGAGCTGCTCGGCCATGTCGGCGGCCGAGGCGAAGCGGCGGCGGGGGTCAGGGCTGGTGGCCCGGCGCAGCAGCCGGTGGAACGACTCCTGCTGGGCCAGCAGCGGCACTTTCGCCGGGTCGGGCAGGCTGTGCTGGTACGTGCTCGTGTACCCGGTGAACTCGAAGGTGAGCACGGCCAGGGCCCGGCCGATGGTGTACAGGTCGGAGGACGGGGATGGCCCCTCGGCGGCGATCTCCGGCGCCTGGTAGCCGACTGTCCCGTAGATGGGACTGTCGTCGTCGTCGATCCGCCGTACGCCGCCCATGTCGATGAGCTTGAGCATTTCCTCCGACTGGAGCACGTTGTCCGGCTTGAAGTCGCAATACACCAGCCCGCGGCTGTGCAGGTAGCCGAGTGCGCGCAGCACCTCGATCGCGTAGGCGATGGCATGCCCGACCGGTATCGACCGGCCGGCCTTCCGCTCGTCCTGCAGTATCTGCCGGAGCGAGCGGCCGCCCACGTACTCCATCACGATGTACCCGGCGGTCTCCCCGCTGCGTGAGTCCTTGTGCTGGACGAAGTTGTAGATCCGGACGATGTTGGGATGGTCCACTTCGGCCAGGAACCGCCGCTCCGCCACCGCGGCCGCCATGGCGTCGGCGTCCCCGGTGTTGAGCAGGCCTTTGAGGACGCGCCAGCTGTCACTGACGTTGCGGTCCTTGGCCAGGTATATCCAGCCCAGCCCGCCGTGGGCCAGGCAGCCGAGCACCTCGTACTGGCCGCCGATCAGGTCTCCGGCCTGGAGCTTGGGGGTGAACGAGAACGGGGTGCCGCAGTTGCGGCAGAAGCCTTCGGTCAGCCCGGGGCGCCCCTCCCGGGCGCGGCCGACTGGATGCTCGCACCGGGGGCAGAACCGCTTGCCCTCTGCTACCTGCGGGTCGGCGAGGACCGCGCTCGCCGGATCATGGGCGGGAACCGGCGGGATCTCCAGCAGGCCAGCCCCGAGGTTCCCGCGGGACGATCCGCTCGTTCCGGCGCGCGTGCCCCGCGTGCCCGCCTGGCCACCGGTCCCCGACGAGAGCCTCAACGAACCCAGTCCCTGGCTCACGGTGACCGGGACCGGAGCCGCGACCTGTGCGGCGGCCATCCCGCACACGGTGCAGTACCCGCCGTCGATGCTGCCGCCGCAGCCCGGCTGCGTGCAGGTGGCCGCGGTTGTGGTCATCGGGGCTGCCTCCGTCCGCCGAGGGCCAGGATCGCCTGCTGGTAGTCCGCCACCGCGGCGGACGCGGCCGCCAGGTCGCACGGCGCGGTCCAGAGCAGATCCCGGGCCCGCTGATAGCGCCTGGTGAGCTCAGCGTCCTCGGCCGCCCCCAGCCGGGCCGCCTTGGCCTGGTAGGCGTCCAGCAGGCCGCGCAGCTCATCGCGCCTGCGCAGCAGCACCCCGGCCACCCGCTCGGCTTCCCGGTACCGCTGCTCGGCGGCGGCGGCCTCCGCCTCGATCGCATCGAGCTCGGCCGCCAGCCGGGACCACCGCCCCGCGGCCTGGAGGGCGTCCAGGGTGGCCACCCGCACGTCCAGGCCCGCGGATTCTGCGGGCGGTGGCGGCAGGACAGCGATCTTCACGGCGGCCCGCTCCCGGGCGGCCCCGGCATCCTGGCGGGCGGCCGCGGCCGCCGCGACCGCCGCCTGTGCCGTGGCGATCCGCCGTTGCGCGTCCGCGCGCACCCGGGCCAGGTCACCGGCGCGCGCCTGCGCCGCGGCGGCCTGCGTGCGCAGCCGCTCCAGCCGGCCGGTATCGACCCGGCCGTGCTGCCAGAGCGCGAGCGGATCGGCGTTGAGCACCTCCCGCATGCGGCCGAGTTCGGCCCCGGCCGCCGCGAGCGCCTCGGTCATCTCCACGTCGCTGAGCCCAGCTACCTGCTGCTGCGCGGCGGCGAGTCCCGATCCGATCTCGGTCAGCCCGTCCGCTGTCTCGTTCCACACGGCTTCCGCCGCCGTTACCACCTCGGTCACGCTGGCGAAGGCGCGCTTCATCTCCGCCACCGCTGCGGCGAGGGTGAGATCAGCCCGGCCGCGGTCGGTGAGATCGCGCCGGGCCAGTGGCGTCGGTGTGCGGGTCAGCATGACAGAGGTTCCGTTCACCATGGTGGTTATCGCGGCCAGCTCGTTGCCGCCGAGCCGGCGGCCCGGGGCCAGCAGCCCGGCGGCCCGGTCCACGACCGCGGCGTAGGCGGTGAAGATGTCCCACAGGGCGGCCAGGTCGGCGGCGGCTGCCTCCCAGCGCCGCTTCGACTCCCCGGCGAGGGTGGCCCCCTCGAGCAGCCGCTTGCCGAAGCTGCCATCCAGGTCGAGCAGGTTCGCCTGGATACCGTCGCGCTCGGCGGTGGCGGCCGCTACCGCCGCGGCGGCCTGCTCGCGGGTCATCGGCATCGTCATGGCTCAGCCCCGGTACTTGGCGGGCGGGGGAGCGGGCACGGGAGTACCCACCCAGTGGGCATAGCTGGCGGCCCACTGGCCGTTGCTGCGCAGCCGCTCCAGGACCGCGTTGACGAACCGGACGAAGTCCGGGTGCTGCTTGGAGATGGCCAGGCCGTAAGGCTCGTTGCTGAAAAGGGGGCCAACAATCCGTGTCCAGGGATCCTGGGCGGCCAGGCCAGCCAGGATCGAGTCATCGGTGGAGATGGCGGCGACCCGACCCTGCTGCAGCAGCACCAGGCAGTCGGTCCAGTACGTGACCGGGACCGGGACCGGGTGTGAGGGCGCGGCCGTGATGTTCGCGATGGAGGTGGATCCGGTGGTGGCGCAGACCTTCTGGCGGCCGAGATCGCCGATGGCCCGGACCGGCGAGCCTACTTCCACCAGGACCCGCTGGCCCGCGTCGTAGTAGACGGTGGAGAAGTCGACCTGCTGGAGCCGGGCACAGTTGATCGTCATCGTGTGCGCCACGATGTCGACCGCACCGGACTGGATGTCGGGGATCCGCTGGGCGTCCGAGATGGCCTTGTACTCGACCTTGTCGGGATTCCCGAAGATGGCCGCCGCGACCGCGTGGACCATGTCGATGTCGAATCCCTCGATCGTGCCGGTCAGGGGGTTGAGGTAGCCAAAGTGGTAGGAGTTCTGGTCCACGCCCGCGATGAGGAAGCCGCGGGCGCGGATCCGGGCCATGAAGGAACCCGTGGTCACCTGCGGTGGCCCGGCCGGCCGCAGGCTCGCCGTGGGATCGCAGGCCGGGGCCGCCCGCGCCGCCGCGGGCAGGGTCAGGCGCTGCGCCCGGAGAGCCGTCACCGAGGTGGAACCGGGCACGGCCCAGGCGGTCAGCGCGAGCAGCGCCGCGGGCAGCAGCAGCCAGCGCGGCCTGAGCCAGGCGGGGGGCTTCACCGGTACTCCGCCAGCCGCTGGCTGAGCCCGCGGGCGCTGCCCGCCGCCATGACCAGGGACGCCGCGATGACCCCCAGTTCCAGGCCGGTGAACGCGTCCCGCCCCGCCGCCGCGTTCGTGCGGAATACGGTCTGATCCGCGGCGACCGCGCCGGTCAGCGAACCGTCGAGGCGCGCGAACAGGGTGCCTGAGTGGCCGGGGCCGGAGGTGATCACCAGCTGCACCGCCTGGGTGTGCTTACCGTTGTTATCCAGGGATCGCACCGTCCGGTGCGCGGCGTACCAGGCGGTAGCGGCGCGCGCCGCCGCGGTCGCGGAGGCGGCGGCCGGGCTGCCGCGGGCCGCGGTGACCGCGTCCGTCAGCAGGGTGCCGGCCCCCGGGCCCAGCCGGTGCGCGGTGGCGGTGAAGTCCGCCTGGAAGGCGTCGTCGCCGCCGCCGTCGATCAGGGTGAGGCCCTCGTCGGTGCGCGCCTGCAGCGCCGCGACGTCGGCCTGGGCGAGCGCGGCCACGGGCGCGGAGCCGTGATCGCGCGCCTGCAGCAGGTCCGCGCGCGCCACGCCCAGCGCGACGATCAGCCAGAGCAGCGACAGGGCGGCCGCCGCGGACGCCACCAGCAGGCCCGGATTGAGCACCCGGTGCGTGCGCTGGGACAGCCATCGCTGCGCGCGGTAGAGCGCTAGGCCGAGGAGGGCGGCGCTGGCCACCACGAGCAGGGCCAGCGGCAGGCCGGTCGCCCGCCCGCTGTCCGCGGTGAGCTGCGCGTCCGCCTGCGCGGACACGTCGCGGGCCGCAGGCAGCAGCGTGCCGCGCATCAGGCTGGATGCCTCCCGCAGGTAGGCGGCTCCCAGCGGCAGGCCGAGCCGGTTGTCGGCCCGCGCGGTCTCCACCTCGCCGGCGTAGACCGGCAGGGCCGCTGAGAGCGCGGCCAGGCCCCGGGCGGCGGCCGAGTGGCCTGCTATCGCCGTGGCGGCTTCCAGGCGGGAGGCCGCCTGGGCGATGTCGGCCTGGTAGCGATGGCGGGCGGCGATCGGCTCCTGGCCGCCGGAGAGGAACGCGGTAGCCGCGGTGGCGTCCGCGTCCGACAGCGCCCGGTAGATCTGCTGGCCGTCCAGGCTGACCGGTTCGCTGGTGCTGACCACATCAGCGGCCCCGGACGCGCGCTGGCTGACCACCCAGGCCGCCACCGCACCCCAGATCAGGCAGAGCACGACCAGGCCGAAGAGGAGCCGGCGCAGCTTTTGTGGCGTCGTGACGGCCCGAAGCAACTCGCGGGGCGCCGGCGGGGCCGCCGTGGCCTGCCGCGGCTGCGGCGGATGGCTCACCGCGGTCACAGCCGTCCCCGCTTTCCTCGCGCTAACCCGTGCGGCCGACGCGCCATGCCCCCAGCTCCCTCCGCCGCTGAGCCAGTCCGTTTCCCCCCGGCGGTGCCCAGCGATGCGAACCCGTGTGCAGTCTGACGGGTTTTGTGACGCATCTCATCATAAAACCGGACGATGCCCCAAACGGAACATCTCCCTGGCCGCCGCCTCGGTGAGCCTGCCCACATAGACCCAGAAATCTTCCGTGATCATGGCCAGGGGCGGGTCGCGTGCCCACGGCCGCCTCCCCGTGCCGGGCCTTCCTTGATCACGGAAGATTTCGGACACATAGACCCAGAAATCTTCCGTGATCATGACAGTGGCTACGGTTGGGGAGGGCTGCGGTACGTCATTTCACGGTGAGCTGGCCAGGGATGTGCTCGTCGGGTGTGCCCCACGACGGGGCAGGTGTAGATGGCGGGATGACCGGCTTCGCGGTGGGGTGGAGGTCGTGGTGGATTACCTCGGCGGCGCGCTCGATCGTCGTGATCCCGTAGGCCATTGACGGGTTGTCCTGGGTGAGCATGACGATGCTGTAGCCGCGCCGGTGGCCGGTGAAGCAGCCGATGCTGTTGATGCGCCAGCCGCCGGGCGCCAGCGGGAGCCAGCCGTTCTTCACGTGCACGGTCAGGCCGGCCGATCCGCCTGCCGGGACTCCCCATCGCTGGGCGGGGATGACGTGGGCCATCAGGCTGAGCGCGAAATCCCGCGACGGGGTGTTCAGGACCGAGTTGGCGTACATCAGGCGGGTCAGCAGGAGCCACTCGTCGTGCGCGGTGATCTGCGTCAGGCCCCAGTAGCCGCCCGGCCCGGGACGGGTCTCGGTCATCTTGGCCAGGCTGAGGAAATACGGCAGCCACCCGTGCCTGATCTGTGCCCAGAGCGCGGACGCGGCGCCGTTGTCCGATCGGGTGATCATCTCGACGGCCAGGTTCACCTCGCGCTGGGTGAGGTGCCGGTGCTGGGCCATGGCCTCACGCAGCAGGGCGCCGAGGATGGTCGCCTTGACGACGCTGGCCGAATCGAAGTGCGTGCGGGCGTTGAGCCAGCAGCTCAGCTGCTGGCTCCGGTCGTCCACCCGCAGTCCGACCAGGGACAGGCGGCCACGCAGCGCCGAGTGGATGTCGCGGGACAGGCGGGCCGCGAGGGCCGGCCGGGCTGGCGACGCGCAGGTCACGGCGACCGATCCGGCCTGGGGCCGCCCGCCCGCCGCGGGTTCCCCTCGCCCGGCGCCCGTGGCCTGGGCGGGGGAGGCGATGACGCAAAGGATCGCCCCCGCCGCCACCAGGCCGGCCGCCGAACCGCGGCGAAACGATCCCCTGCTGGCCATTACTCCCTGTTCGCCCGCATTCTGTCTCCGCGGCGAAACGATCCCCTGCTGCCCATTACTCCCTATCCGCCCATAATCTGTCCCCATGTCCTGCTACTGAATCCTGGGCCAGGTTCTGTCGTTACTGAATCCTGTGCCCGGATTTGTCGTTACTGAATCCTGTGCCCGGATTTATTACTGTCTCGAGCACCGACGGGATCGAAACTGGCGGGAACCGGCTGGACCCGGGCGGCGGCTATTCCGGTGGGTCGGAATGGGCGTTCTGTAAAACCGTCGTCATGGCCAGGCAGTGCTGAAATAGCAACGTATGGGCGCTGCCAGTTCAGCCGGGGGACATGCCGCGAACCTCCGGCATCAGGACGCGCCCGGCCTGCTCGGCCAGTAGTGCCATCTCGTAGGCCACCAGGCCCATGTCACAGTCCGGGGCAGCGAGCACCGCGAGACTCGAGCCACCACTGATCGACATCACGATCAGCAGGCCACGGTGCATTTCCACTACTGTCTGGTTGACAGCTCCCGCCTTGAACATACGGGCGCCACCCAGCGTGAGGCTGGTGAGACCTGAGGTAACCGCGGCCAGCTGATCCACGCGGTCGGGCGGAAGGTCGCGTGAGACCGCTAGCGGAAGGCCGTCGGCCGAGACGACTATCGCGTGCGCAACAGAAGAAGCGCGCTCGACGAAAGCCGTGATCAGCCAGTTCAGGTTCTGCGTTGGCGGCACGGGTACTCCTTTACTTCCTGAAAGCGCCTGTTGCGGCTGCCCGTCTCCCGCTCCCTCTGCGCCTTCGCCGGATCACCTCGCTCGCGGTGTCAGGACGCTACCCGCCTGTTCCGCTAGAACCGTCATCTCATACGCGATGAGATCGGGATCGGAATCGGCTGCGGCAAGTACCGCCAGGCTCGATCCATCGCTTATCGCCATGATTACGAGAATCCCCCGTTCCATGGCTACCAGGGTCTGGGTGAGCGCGCCGCACTCGAACATCCGGGCGGTCCCCTGCGCCAGGCTGGTGATGCCGGAGGTGACCGCCGAGAGGTGCTCCACGCCATCGGGCCGTATCCCGTCGGACACCGCCAGGGGAACCCCGTCAGAGGACACAACGACAGCGTGGGCCACATCGGGGACACGCTCGGTAAAGTCCGTGACGAGCCAGCTGAGATCCTGCGTTTGGTCACTTGCCGGATCCAATGCACTCCCCTCTCCGAGGTGCTCCTGCATCGTTGCGGGCCCGGCGGTGCGGCGAGTCCCTGACCGACGGGCTGGCCGTGCTGCGCTCGCTCAGCGTCATGCGTTCGGGGCGTCATTGGTGGAGGCAGCGGCGGTGCGAGCCCGCCGCGAGCCCCGCTGGAAGCCCGCCAGCCGATTGCGGGCGACCTCAGCCGACTCGGCCAGCTTCGCTGATCTGCCCGCCTGATCGCCAGCGGAACCTGGCACGAGATTGGCCCGGGGTGTGCGCCGCGGCAGTCCTGCGGCGGTAAGGCCGCCAACGGCAGGTGCGAGGACCGCTTCCGCGGCGCGCCAGCCCTCATCACTGGGTGATGTCCACGACCGCGCGGCAATGGGGCCCGCCGCGACGTCATGACGTCGCGGCAGTGTCCGGCCGCGAGTTCGGAACCAGTCGGACTCTACCGACTCGAAGATCGGCAGTGGGGAGTCTGACTCTGGCCCTCCGGCTTCCGGCACGACAACAGATGAGTCCGCGGCCGGCCAGGCGGCAGGGGCTCGAGGCGTCGGGAACCTGGGCGCCCGCATGAGGGCCTGCACGCGCGCGGACGGGCGCGCGCTGGGGCGCTCCCCGGCCGTAGGCGCGCTGTCCTGCGAGGTCAGGCTATCGGGGATCCACACATGCGCGGCCAGGCCACCGGCTGAAAGCCGCTGCAGGCGCACCGTGATGCCGTGCCGTGCCGCCAGGTGCGCCACCGCGAACAAGCCCATGTGCCGGGAAATCTCTACGTCCGCGACTGGTGGAGTCTCCAGGCGTGAGTTCAGCTGCGCCAGTTGCACCTCGGACATCCCCATTCCCTTGTCCGCGACGTCTATGAGAGCTTCGCCGTTGCTGAGCGCATGGCCCGACACCGTCACCTGGGTGCTCTTCGCCGAGAACATGGTGGCGTTCTCGAGGATCTCGGCGAGCAGATGTACCGTGTCAGCGACCGCGTTGCCGATGACGGCGATGCCAGGCTGGATGCTGAGGACGACCCGGTCGTACTGCTCGATCTCGGACACTGAAGCACGGACCACGTCCACGAGCGAGACTGGCTCGGCCCACCGGCGGGGCGCCTCGTGGCCCGCCAGCACGAGCAGGTTTTCCGAGTTGCGGCGCATGCGGGTGGCCAGGTGATCCATCCGGAAGAGGTTGGCCAGCCGCTCAGGGTCCTCCTCGCCGAGTTCCAGGCTGTCGATCAGCCTCAGCAGCCGTTCGAGGAGCGTCTGGCTGCGCCGGGAGAGGCTCATGAACATGGCGCTGACGCTGCTGCGCAGCTTTGACTCGTCCGCGGCCAGCCGCACCGCCTCACGGTGCACCTGGTCGAACGCGCGTGCTACCTGGCCGATCTCGTCGGTCGAGTGCACGTCGATAGGCTCCACGTCAAGGCCTTGGCCGGTATCCCCGGCCCTGCTCAGCTCGCTGACCTCGGCGGGCAGGCGCACTCCGGCGACTTCGAGTGCGCCCGCCTTGAGCAGCCGTAGCGGGCGCATCATCGATCTCGCGATGATCAATGTCATCAGCAAGACGAAGATCAGGACGGCCAGCGCGGCGATGCCGGTGAGCCTGGCGGAATTTACCGCGCCTAGCCGCAGGGCCTGGGCCTGGGCCAGGATCGAGCTGGCCAGCTGCTGCTCGACCAGGCGTATTCTCCCGACGGTGTAGGACATGTCGGCGTACCACTGCTGGCTGGCGCCGCTGCCGAGGTTCAGTGCGCCGCCGTCGCTGCCGATCACCGTCGCGCGCTGCTCCAGTGCCTGGGCCTGGTCGACGAGGGGCCCGGCGACGGTGTTGCTGAAGACCTGGCTTTCGCCGAGCGTGGCTGACGTCCCGAACGATGCCAGGCCGCTGGCCTGCTGGGCCTGTGCGGCGGTGAGGGCAGCCAGGGCGCCGGGCGCGAACTGCGCCTCAACGAGCGCCGTGTAGAGGATGGCCCGTTGCTGGGACGCTTGGTCCTTCATCCGCGCCAGTGAGCCGAGCGTCCGTACGCTGGCGACCAGCGAAGAGTTACCGCCCTCCTGGGCGATGTCGTCGTTGAACGAGAACAGGCTCGCTGTGGCCTGCGAATAGTCGGTGATTACCAGCGGCGCCGGGGTCTGGCTGTGGACCGCGGCGCTGCGCAGATCAGGCAGGTCGGCGATCCTGGCCAGCACGGCCGCGGCGTTGATTCGCGTCTGGGCCGGGAAGGCTAAGCCGACTCCCCGCGCCAGCGCGCGAACCCTCCCGGCCAAGGTGTCGGTGACCGCATACTGCTTGCGCAGGCCGGCCACGCCAGCGGCCGGCCTGCCGTCCGCGATGAAGGAAGCCGTGAGGTCGCGCTCGTCTTCCATTGCCTGCGCCAGGCCAGTGATTTGCTGGCCGAGCACTGCGAGCTGCTCGACGCGTCCGAAGGTGGCAGCGCTGTTCGCGGCGACGTCGACCCGCAGGCCGGCGAAGACCATGCCCATCACCGTCGGCAGGACGATCAGGGCGATCAGCCGCCAGGGCACTCGCCAGTTCCGCAGGGCCAGTGCCGAGCCCGCCAGGTCGTCGTGCCGCGGCGGCTGGCTGGCGGGCGCCTTCGTGCCGGGCCGCGGACTGTCAGGCGGCGGGGCGCTGGCCGGCATGGCGGGCTCGGCTGGGCTGAGCTGGCTCATCGCTCACGTCCTCGCTGATCTCGACACTCTGTTGGTAAATGGCACCTAATACCTCTGGAATGGCTGACAGATCGCCGTAACCGCCATGAGCAGGCAGAACTTGCAGCGGCCCTGGCCGTTCTGGCGGAATAGTGCGCCCAGCGTTGGCCCCACTTTAGACCAGATGCGACGAAGGATCACGATTTAAGGTGACTTCTCATGACGTAGTGCCTTTAGGAGAGGTGCTCGGATACGGTAGCGCCCATGCGTCTGCGGCCAATCATGCGTCTGCAGGTAGATCGCACTGCGGCTGCAGCTTTCAGCGAGCCCTGCGCCACTTCAGTCAGCCACTTCAGTCAGCCACTTCAGTCAGCACTGCGACGTTTGCTCATGATTTTCGGTCCGGTCGCCTGCCAGCGGCGCCCCGACCTTTATGTGCGTCATAGCAGCTAAGGAGCGTTATGAGAGTTACCAGCGGCGGTCGCGGCGGTCGCCGTCCCTTGCGCCACACCCTCGCGGTGATCATGATCGCCGGCACCGCCGTGGCCGCCGCCTGCAGCAGCACGGCCACCGCCACCAAGTCAGCCGGGCCGGAGAAGCGGGATCTGGTGGTGGCGGCGGTGCCCGGCGAGGGCGCGGCGGGCCTGTACATCGCACAGGAGAAGGGCCTGTTCAGCAAGCAGGGCCTGCACCTGACGATCCAGACGGTCACCAGCTCGTCCACGGTGATCCCAGCCATGCTGCACGGCAGCGTGGACGTGGCTTCCGGCCAGTACACCTCCTACATCACCGCCGACGCGGCCGGGATCGCGAAGATGCGCATCCTGGCCGCCGGGTACTCCCTCGGCCCGCACGTGCAGGAGGTCATCGTCCCGGCACACAGTGACATCCGGACACTGGCCGGCCTCAAGGGCAAGACCATCGCGGTCAACGCGCCGAACAGCGAGACCACCGACCTGCTGTATACCGCGCTCAGCTCCTACGGGATCACTCCCGGCCAGGTGCATCTCGCCGTCATCCCGTTTCCGGCAATGTCCGCCGCGCTGGTCGCCGGCCGGGTGAACGCGGCGTACGAGATCGAGCCGTACCTGACCGAGGCTGTGAAGCAGCACGGCGTCCAGGAACTGGCCGACATCGATAGCGGGGCGACCCAGGATTTCCCGATCGCGGGCTACGGCGTGCTGGCCTCCTGGGCGGCTAAGTACCCGCGCACCGCGGCGGCGTTTGTGAAGGTTATCAAGCAAGCCAACGCGATCGCCGCCACGAACCTGACCGTCCTTCAGCAGGCCTTTACCACTCAGCTGCACCTGAGCCGGGATATCACCGGTGTCATGGCCACCGGGACCTTCCCGACTACCGCCGACGCGGTGCAGCTCCAGCGTGTCGCCGACCTGATGCTGCAGTATGGGCAGCTCAAGAAGCGGTTCAGCGTCAAGTCGATCACTGGGACATGAGGTGACCGAATCGGGGACCGAGATGACCGCGGACGTGGCGGCGGCGTTTGACGAGGCCGCGGACCGGTACGACAGTGCCGGTCCGCAGTTCGCCGGGCCGGTTGCCTCCCGGCTCGTGGGCCTCGCCCGGCTCCAGCCGGGCTGGCGGGTGCTGGACGCCGGGTGCGGCGCTGGCGCCGTCCTCATCCAGGCCGCGCTGGCCGTGGCCCCCGGCGGTCACGTCACCGGTATCGACGTCGCCTCCCGGATGGTTGCCCGCGCGGAACGCGAGGCCGGGCGCCAGGGCCTGGGCGATTCCGTCACGCTGCGCACGGGCGATGCCGCCAGGCCCCCATTCGGCCCGGCCAGTTTCGACGCGATCCTCGCCTCCCTGGTGTTCTACCTGCTGGCGGACCCGACCGCCGCCCTCGCGCGGTGGCACGAGCTGCTGGTACCGGGCGGCACGCTTGCGTTTTCTCGCGGTGCGGGCCCGGATCCGCGATGGTCCCCGGTCCTCGCCGCGGTGGACGCCTACGCCGGTGATGCCGCCGGGTTCGAGACCTATGTCCACCGCCCCGGCCCGCTCTCCGAGACCGAGGCGATGCTCGACGCCAGCGGATACACCGGCATCGCCAGGACAGTCGAGACGGTCACCGTCCGCTATGACAGCCCGCAGCAGTGGTGGGAGGCCGCCGTAGCGGAAGGACCCTGGGTAACCTGGCGGCACATCCCCGGCGAGCGCCTGGCCGAGGCCCGCGCCGAGGCCCTGGCCATGGCCGAGGGCCTCCGCGAATCTGATGGCAGCCTGCTGCGCCACATCCAAATGGCCTACCTGACCGCCCGCCGGACGGGCAGCGACTGATTAGCGAAAGCGGCCCATGCAGCTAAGGAGCACAATGGAGGATGGCCGCATTCCTCGGGGCCGTGTATCAGTTACCACCGGTCCGCTGACGGTGGCGCGTGCATGAGTCTGGGGCAGCAGGATTTGAGACAGCCCACCTGATCATCGTGCGCTGGCCATTCTCGACGATGCCCCGTTCTTTCTCTTCATCACGGACAGCTGCCCCACGATGAGCAACGAATCCGGTGCGCCGCCGCGGGCACGGGATGTCCTCGCCGCGACGTGGGCTCGCGGCCTGGTCGGCGTCGCGGCCCTCCTGGTGCTCGCCGAGGTGCTCGGCCGCAGCGGCGCGATCAACCCGTCGGTTCTGCCACTGGCCTCCACCGTGCTGGCCCGGGCGGTCGGCTTGGCGGGTAACCCGCGGTTCCTCGGGGACCTCGCGGCCACGATCGGGGCGTGGGCGGCGGGGCTGGCCATCACGGTGGCCGTAGCGGTGCCATCCGGCCTGGTGCTTGGCAGCGTGCCGGGCGTGCGCACCGCCGCGCATGCGGTGGTGGAATTCCTGCGGCCCATCCCAGCCGTCGCGCTCATCCCGCTGGCCGCCCTGATCCTCGGCCCCGGGCTGCGGATGAACGTCACCCTGATCGTCTACGCGGCCATCTGGCCGGTGCTTTTCAATACGATCTACGGGGTCGGTGACGTCGATCCGGTGGCGAAGGAGACGCTGCGCGCATTCGGGTTCGGGCGGCTCGACGTGGTGCGGCGCGTCTCGCTGCCAGCCGCTGCCCCGTTCATCTTCACCGGGATCCAGGTGGCGTCGTCGATCGCGATCATCCTCAACATCGGCACCGGCGTCGTGACCGGCCGTATTGAGGGCAACGGGATCGGCGCCTTCATCGCAGACGCGAACGCCAGCGGGGGGAATACTGCCCTCGTTCTCGCCGCGGCCCTGTGGGCCGGCGTGCTCGGCCTGGCGCTGAACGGGTTGCTTGTCTGGTCGGGGCGGCGGATGCTGCCGTGGCATCGCGCCTATCTCGGGGAGCAGAGTCTCGGGAAAATGAGATGAGCCGGATCGTCGCGACGGCCTTGCGCTCGCTGCGGCGCTGGCTTGTGCTCGCAGCCGGGATGGGCGCATGGCAGGCGTGGGCCAGCTGGCGGCAGAGCCCCTTCTTCCCGCCGCTATCAGCGATCGTGGCCCGGATGTATCACCTCTGGTTCTCCGGGCCGGTCAGCCACCTGCTGCTGACCCCCGATGCCACCGGCAATGTCCTGCCCAGCCTGGGCCGCGTCGGCGGCGGGCTGGCGATAGCGATCGCGGCGGGCTTGCCGCTCGGGATCACCCTCGGGCGCTCGGCCGCGTTGTCGGGCTACCTCGCCCCGATCCTGCACTTCGGCCGCTCCCTGCCGGCGGTGGCCCTGGTCACGGTCTTCATTGTGATCTTCAAGATCGGCACTCAGATGGAGGTCGCCTTCATCGCGTTCGGTACGATCTGGCCGATCCTGCTGAACACGATTGACGGCGCCAGGTCAGTGGACCAGCTGCAGGCAGAGACCGCGCGGGCCTTCCGGCTGTCGGCAGGCCAGCGGCTGACCAGGCTGATCGTGCCCGCCACGCTGCCGAAGTTCTTCGCTGGGCTGCGGATAAGCGTCTCGCTCTCCCTCGTCCTGATGGTGATCGCCGAACTGACGGGGAGCAGCAATGGCATCGGCTACGAGATGAATACCGCCAGCAGCGGCCTCGACCTGACCGGGCTGTGGGCCGGGATTGTGCTGCTCGGCATCCTCGGATACGTGCTGAACGCTGCGGTGCTCGGCGTCGAACACCACTTCCTGGCCTGGCACCGTGGTGCCCGCATGCTCACGAACTGAGGGGAGCCATAGTGCTCGAGGTAACAGACCTGACGCACGCGTACGGGGGCGGCGACGGCGCACATGTGGTCCTGGACGGGGTCAGCCTGCAGGTGGCCAGAGGCGAGCTTGTTGTCATCGTGGGTCCCTCCGGCTGCGGCAAGTCCACCTTGCTGCGGTGCATCGCCGGGCTGCAGCGCCCGGCCCGCGGCACGGTCACGGTGAACGGGACAGTGGTCGACGAGGTACCCGAAGGGCTGGCCGTGGTGTTCCAGGACTACGGCAGGTCGCTTTACCCGTGGCTGAGCGTGCGCGACAACGTCGCGCTACCGCTGCACAGGTCGCAGCCGCGCCGCGCCTTGCGCAGGGAAACCGCCCTGCGAGCGCTCACTGCGGTCGGGCTGGCCGCTGCGGCGGACCGTTATCCCTGGCAGCTGTCAGGCGGGATGCAGCAGCGGGCTGCCATCGCCCGGGCGCTCGCCTGCGATCCCGTTCTGCTGCTCATGGACGAGCCGTTCGGCTCTGTCGACGCCCAGACCAGGGAAGACCTGGAAGACCTCGTCCTCGGCCTGCGCCGCGACCGTGGCATCACCATCCTGCTCGTCACGCACGACATTGACGAGAGCGTCTACACCGGTGACCGGGTCGTCGTCCTCACTGGCGCGCCCGGGCGTATCCGCGCCGACCTAGCCGTGCGGCTGCCCGAGCCGCGCGACCAGATCACCACCAGGGAGCTGCCGGCGTTCGTGCACCTGCGGGCCGCGGTAGGCCGGCTCGTCCGCGGTCGGCAGGCCGCGGACGCCCGGTAGTTCGCGGTGATGACGAGCACCTGGGGGCAGCCTGGGCGTGCGGATCGAGCAGTGCGACGGCCGGACAAGTGCCCTTCACTCGGTTAACCGGATGGTGCTAAAGGCCAAGGCCACCGTCTCCGGTCGATCATGGTCAGCCGGGACCAGGAGGCAGGAGCCTCCGGACGGCGGGCCGATGGCCAGCACGGTGAGCTGGCCTTCGGTGAGGTGCTGGTCGTGGGCCCAGGTGGTGAGGGCCTGGACCATCTCGGTGAGATGACCAGCGCAGGCTTCGGCGTCCTGACGGACTGGCTGTGTGCCATTCACGGCCTCCAGCCGGGCCTGGAAGCGCGGCGGATTCCCGCAGGTGCTGTCGGCCTGGCAGACATGGCGGGATGGCGCGACTTCTTTCGCTCCGCGCTCATAAGACATACGCTGATGCATAGTCGTGTCCTTGCGTGGGAGGCGACTTAGTAGTTGGGTGACGGCCTCTGCTCCAACGGAGGCCGTCACCATTTACATGGGCAACTGAACAGACTCCGGAAGCGAATGGCCCGCGGAGTTGTTGTGGCCGCCCAGGGAGCAATACGTCCGCCAGGCATGCGCTGCGTTGTAACTGTGGAGACTCAGGTTACCGCCCAGAGGCAGATGTTGCGGGAAGTTCACTTAAACCAGAATGACCCGTTTCGTGAGGCTAGCGGTTGCAATCGAACGCAGCATTGGAACGCGCATTTGCACGTGCATTTGGGTCACGGACAGAGCGGGGCAAATACTAACTGCTGCCCTAATTGCCCCTTTTGCCACACTGGCGAGGGCAATCGAACGCAGCGCCGGCCATCCTCTGTGCATGCGCAGTCAGCACCGCGTATGCGCTGGCTGCGGACACTAGCCCCGGCCTAACCTCCACGCTGCGCTACCTCCACGCTGCGCTACCTCCACGCTGCGCTCTGGCCTGGCCGGTTCGCCGACCCACGCCTTCGGCAGGCCGTCGATGAGGTACTTCGGCCGAGACGGAAGTGCTGGCGGCAGTACCCACTGCGCGGTGGCACGCGCCAGGATCAGCCAGGCCCGGCGGGCAGGCTGTGAAGGTCACCGGCGATCGTCTCGCGGCAGAACTCCTCGATCTGCTCGTCCAGGTCCCGCGCCTCGGGTGATCCTTGATATCGCGGACGGGCCAGCTCGGCGCGGGCGCGATCAAAACGCTGGGGGAGGCTAGCGATTCGCATGCCCGGGGAAAGAGACAGCACGGGCTGTGCTGCGACAGTCGCGGCGTCGAGCTGTCCGGCGCGAAGCCTGGCGGTGGCAAGGTCAATGTGGGCAGCCATCTTGCAGTGATCGCTCTGATCCTCGCCGGGTTCAGGTCCGGCCGCATAGAGCTCGATAGCGCGCTCTAGTTCGACGATCGCAGCGGCCTCGTCCTCCGGGATCTCAACGATTATCGAACCGGTGTAGTAGTGCTGGCTGGCGCGGGAAAATCCGAACTCGCCGCCCATGGCTAGGAGGTCGTCGTGGTACTCATGCTCCCTCGCGTCCCTGGCGGCGTTGATAGCGCTCCACGCATTGGCGAAGTCGCCGAGGCGTGCCGCCGACCGGCCCTGCATCAGATGTAGCTGCGCGCCATTGGGCCCATCCGGTAGGTACGCCAGCCCGCTCTGCGCGAGGTCGCGACTTTGCCGGGGCTGGTTGCTCCAGTGGGCGACGTTGGCCAGTTCCAGGCGCAGCCGTGCCATCAGTGGGCGGTGGTCGATCGCGGCGGCATAGGCCCACCCTGCGCGAGCCAGTTCCTCGGCTGCCTGGGGAGTGCCCAGGTTGTTGGCGGCGACGGCCATCAGGCCGTTGAGGCAACCGAGCAGGAAGTACAGATCTACTTGGTCGCGGGGCCACAGCCGACGGTCCAGCGCCGCATACATCCGGCCGCGTACCCGCCGCATCTCCAGGAACAACGGGAACGGCTCCCCGGTCATGTAGTCGTGAGACAGCCGGACTACGTCGGAGCGCAGCTGCTCTAAGGTCGCCTCGCCGATGTCGCGCCGTTCGGCGTGCTCGGCGTGCTCGCCGCCCTCGTGTGCCGCCATCAGTACCTCTCGCTCGATCCAGGAACCGCCCAAATCGGGTTCCTGCATCCAACGGTAGGCGACATTGGCGGTCGCGGGCCGGTCCAGTCCATCTCGGCCGGGCGGGAGGTATGGCGCGAGCGTTCCGGCTCGGAGAGCGGGTGGGCAGGGTGTGGCTGGGGTGGTCGCTGGGTCGTCCGGTCTCTGCAGCGGCGGCTGGCTGGGGCCGAACTGCATGAGCGGGATGCCTAACGCTTGGCAGTAGTGCAGCTTGTAGCGTTCGGAGACGCCGCCGTGGCCGCTTTCCCAGCGGCGGATGTTGCGGCACATGGCATCGTTGGCGGGCACTGCGGTGTCGCCGCTGTCCTTGGCGGCCGCGCGGAGCTGGCGGGCCATTTCGGGGACGGGCCAGCTGCGGGTTTGCCGCTGCTGCCGCAGCCATGCGCTGAGTTCCTGGGGCATCGCGCCTGCCTTCACGTTGCGGACTTTGGCGGACACCTTAAGTGTCCGCGCCTGGATGCTGCGGTTGTTATCCGCCTTCGGCGCGTTCCATCCGGCGGATGGTCCAGGGCGAGGCGTAGATCGCCTCGGCGGCCTGCTCGTGTGATAAGCCGGCTTTCCCCCGCAGTTCCTGCAATTGCCGGGCGAGGATCATGCGCAGGACGGTGGGGCCGCTGCCTGTGCGGGTTTTGCTCACGTGTGCCTCCAGCAGCGTGCATGGGCACACCCTGCCAGGCCGGCGAGACCACGGGCAATATCACTGATACCAGCTGACCTTTTCTGTCCTGCTCTGGACCTCGTTGCTTTCTTGATTCTGCTCGTGGCAATGAGCACAGTAGGCCTGCGTGAACCGGCGTCAGCCGCGAGCAGGGAACACAGGCCGTAATGGAGGAAGAAATGGCAGTTGCCGGCGAGATCCCGCAGCATGGCACCAGCCCTTTAGGCGAACCATCAGCGGCGGGGTCAGGGCTGCGCTGGCGCCGGGTGTTCCCGGGCGACGGCAGCCAGCTTGGCGTGCTGCGGCGATGGCTGGAGTCACTGCTGCCGGAAGGCCCGGAGGGTGATGATGTGGCCTGCGTTGCGACCGAGTTGGCGACGAATGCGGTCGTGCATACGGCGAGCGGGCGGGGCGGCTGGTTCGCTGTGGAGATCACCTGGCACCGGGCGGTGGTGCGGGTCGCGGTCGCGGACTGCGGGGCTCCTGGTGGCCCGCGGATGATTGACGACCCGGCCGGTGAGCACGGCCGGGGCTTACTGGTGGTGCGCAGCTTGTCCGTCCGCACCGGGGTGTGCGGCGATCACCGGGGCCGCCTGGTGTGGGCCGATGTCCCCTGGGGTGACAGCGACCTTTTCAGCCGGAATGCGTCCTCAACGGCCCGCCACGCCTCCACTATGACGTTTCCCTAGCCCGCGAGCTGCTATCCCGGACCGCCGAGCTTCCTAGCAGCCTGGCCAAAGGGTCAGGAATCGCTGACAGATCGTCCAGGTGGTCTTCAGATCCTCCTCCTACGGTGTGCTCAGGGACACGATGAGGTGCTGGGCAGGGAGGGGCAGGAGCCGTGCGGGAGAGCGTGACC
>JAWWPY010000268.1:0-2666 GCA_033854735.1 Streptosporangiaceae bacterium
CCTGGCTAGATGGTAGTCCTCGGTTGGCCAGGCCGCGCGCTGCACCTCCACCGGGCAGGCAAACCACGAGCTCTCCGGGTCGATCTGTGTGGCGTGCGCGAGCAGCGCCTGATCCCTGACCGGGAAGTAGTCGGCGCACTGCACGCGGCTGGTGATCTCCACCGGCTTGCGGTCCGACGCCCGGTCCTCCCAGCGCTTGAACCACTCGGCGTACGGCGACTCCAGGCCCTGCGCCAGCATCTCCTCGTGCAGCGCGGTGATCCGGTCCTTGTGGAACGTGGCGAAGTAGTAGAGCTTGAGCGGCTGCCAGGGATCCCCGGTCCCGGGGTAGCGGTCCGGGTCCGCAGCAGCCTCGAACGCCTCCACCGCGACCTCGTGGGTCTTGATGTGATCCGGGTGCGGGTAGCCGCCTTCTTCGTCGTAGGTCAGGATCACGTGCGGCCGGAATTCGCGGACCGCGCGGACCAGCGGCCCGGCCGCCACCTCGAGGGGCTGCAGCGCGAAACAGCCGTCCGGCAGCGGGGGAAGCGGATCGCCCTCGGGGAGCCCGGAATCGACGAATCCGAGGAATTGCTGGTGCACGCCGAGGATCTCGCGGGCCCGGGCCATCTCCTCACGCCGGATCCGGGGCAGGTTTTCCCGGACGTCGGGCCGTTCCATGGCCTTATTCAGGATGTCACCGCGCTCACCACCGGTCAGCGTGGCCACCATGACCTCTGCGCCTTCGCGGACGTAACGGGCCATGGTGGCGGCGCCCTTGCTCGATTCGTCATCCGGGTGCGCGTGCACGGCCATCAGCCGCAGCGGCTCGGACGGCGGAACCACCGGATCATTCGTGGCGGCAGACAAGCGAATTCCCCTCGGCACCATGAAGAGGTCAATAGGATCCGGCGCTCTACTACCCGGGCTGGGCTTCCCGGCCGGTGCATCCGGGGCAGTACCTCGCCGACAGAACATTGTGCAGGACAACGCGCTGGCCCCGCGACGACATTCCCGTATAGTGGCGGGCTCTGATGACGCCGCGGCGTCAGGCCTGGCTTACCCGGAACTCGCAAGGGGCGACGTACTTGTCAGGTCTTGTTAGCCTCGAAGGATTACCCCCGAGGAGCCGCGCACGGCTCAAAGCGGATCCGAGTGTCCGCACTGCAGGCAAGGAGTACCCGTGACCGAGACGAACAACGACAGCCTTACCTGGCTCACCCAGGTGGCATTTGACCGGCTCAAGTCGGAGCATGACTACCTCTCGGGGCCTGGGCGGGTCGACATCGCGAAAAAGATCGAGGCCGCCCGGGACGAGGGCGACCTGCGGGAGAACGGCGGCTACCACGCCGCCAAGGAGGAGCAGGGCAAGATCGAGGGGCGCATCATCCAGCTCGCGCACATCATCCAGCATGCCCGCGTGGGTGAGCCACCGCGGACAGACGGGGTGGTCGGGCCGGGGATGACCGTGACGATCCGGTTCGACGGCGACGACGATGAGGTGACGTTCCTGCTGGCCTCCCGGGAGGAGAGCGGCGCGCCGATCGACGTGTACTCACCGCGCTCGCCGCTGGGCAGCGCGATCAACGGCAAGAAGATCGGCGACTCGGCCACCTACACGCTGCCGAACGGCCGGTCGGCCAAGGTCGAGATCCTCGAGGCCGTTCCCTACATCGGCGGCTGACGCCCGAACGCATCAGCGCGGTGCGTTGTGCGCGCGGGTTCCCTCACGCGCACAATGCACCGCGCTGTTGCCGTGCACCGGGTTTCAGGCGCCGCCGACGAGCTCAGAGGCCGGGGCCTCGGCGTCGCCCGGGGCGGTACGGCCGCGCAGCGGCACCTCTTTGATGAACCAGGCCAGCACGAAGGCCAGCGCGGCCGCCGGGATGGCCCACAGGAACACCCCATGGATCGCGTACGAGACCGCGTAGTACACGTCGTGCTGGATCGCCGCGGGCAGGCTCCGGACCGTGGCCGGGTCGAACTGGCCGCCGCTGGTGGACAGGTGCACGCGGGGCGATACCGAGGTCAGCGCCTCGGTCAGCCGCCGGGCGAAGATGGCGCCGAACGCGGACACCCCGATCGACCCGCCGATCTGCTGGAAGAACAGCCGCGAACTGCTGGCTACGCCGATGTCGCGGGGCTGCACGCTGTTCTGCGCGACCAGCGTGGTCATCTGCATGAGGAAGCCTATGCCGAAGCCCAGGGCCACCATGTACAAGCCCGAGGTGACCCGGCTGGTGTCCACGCCCAGCAGGGACAGCAGCCACATGCCGAGAGTCATGAACGCCGCGCCGATGATCGGCAGCGCCTTGTACCGGCCGGTCCGGGTGGTGATCTGGCCGGCGATCAGCGAGGTGATCATCACGCCGACCATCATGGGCGTGAGCAGCAGGCCGCTGACGGTCGGCGAGGCGCCCTGCACGGTCTGCTGGTACAGCGGCAGGAACGTGATCGCGCCGAACATGGCCAGCCCGGCCAGCAAGCTGAGCCCGCTCACCACCGCGAAGTTCCGGTTCCGGAACAGGTGCAGCGGCAGGATCGGCTCGGCCGCGCGCGCCTCGATCATGATGAACAGGGCCACGGTCACCACGGCCACCGCGCCCAGGCCGACAATCCGCGGCGACGACCAGGCGTACTTGCTGCCACCCCAGGTGGAGACGAGCACGATCGCGGTGGTGGCCACA
>JAWWPY010000269.1:0-3770 GCA_033854735.1 Streptosporangiaceae bacterium
CGCCCCAGTAAGGTTCCGCCTCGCCGATATCAGGGCGGCCGTGCCAGGCGTCAGCGATCAGACCATCCGGCTCGTTTTGGAACAACTGAGGAAGGAGGGCAAGGTTCGGTCCGATGGAACCGGTCGCTCCGCGACCTGGACCCGGACGAACACTGCACTCTCCGAATAGGTGCGGATACCAACTTCGGTCACCAGGTCTCACAGAAAACTCACCGGTCCCATCGTCTGGCGCAGACTGCCCGTATGACAGATGAGGCCACCGGCCAGCTTCTCGGCCGCTTCGTCAGCGCCGTCCAGCCAGTCTTGCCACTGGTCTCGGTATGGGCACACGGGTCACTCGCCGGAGGTGATTACCAGCCGGGCCGCAGCGACCTCGACCTGGTCGCCATCCTCGGTCGGCCGTGCACGGCAGCGGAGGAGCAGCAGCTCGCGGAGATGCACGAAAGCCTGGGGAGCAACAGCGCGCTCGCGTCGAAGCTGCATTGCAGCTATTGCGCGGCCGTGGAGTTAAGCGGCAGTGGAATTAGGTAGTTCGGGCCGCGACGCGCCATCGACGCCGTTGTAGCCGCTACCGCTCTCGAAGGGGAGCGCCCGGTCGTGCTGCTGACCAGTGATCCGGATGATCTGGGCAGGCTGGGTGGCTGTGTGCTGCGAGGCGGTCGCCGACCTGCGGCTGCTCGACCCGGAGAGCCAGCGAATGCAGGCCGGCTGGCTCGGTGGCGACCCCGGTAGTGTGCCCCAGCGGTGGGACGCCGCGTCTCCCGTGGCCCGCGCCCGCGATGTCCGCACGCCCGTGCTCCTGCTGTACGCCGGGGGCGGCACGCTCGCCCGGCAGGGACAGGCCTGGCACCGCGCGCTCACCGCGGCCGGTGTCCCGGCCGAGCTGGTCATGGTGCCCGCCGCTGACCATGTGTTCTCGTCCGTCCCAGCCCAGCAGCGTCTCCGCCGGGCGGTAACCGGGTGGTCTGAACGTCATCGCTGACGGCGCATCCCCGTTGCGGCACGCGGCGGGCCGGCCTGTCCCGCAGGCCTGGGGCCAGGGCCACCGTGACCGCGACCGAGGCCGCGGCCATCACCGCCATGGCCGTCGCCGGAGAGGTCTGCTGGGCGATCGCCCCGGCCAGGGCTGCGCCGACGCCCTGCATGGCGAGCATGCCGGAAGAGTGCAGCCCCAGGGCGTGCCCACTTAGCTCATCTGGCGTCAGAATCATCAGTCGCTGCTGGAGCAGCAGACTGGCCGAGTATCCGACGGAAGCGAGTGCGACCGCTGCCGCAGCGAGTGGCAGCGCCGGGTGCAGGGCGAAAATGAGGTACGGGGCGGCGAGCAGCAGGCGCAGCGGGGCGCCAAGCCACTCCCGCCACTGCTGCGGGACGAACCGGCCCGCCAGGGTGTCCCCAGCCAGCATGCCCAGGGCGGCGAAGGCGAAGAGTAGCCCGGCGTGGCCGGGCGCATAGGACACGAAGAGGGACTCGCAGCCGACGATGAGCCCGTTGGGCACCCACAGCGCGAGATAGACATAGCGGCGGGCCGGGGAAGACCACAGCCACGCGTTATTGCGCCAGGTTGTGCGAATCGACGGGCGCCCGGCGGCTCGCGGGGGCCGGCGGCTCAGGCCGAACCTGGCCACTGCCGCCGCAGCCAGATACATGGCCGCGCCAGCCAGCAGGGTGCCGCGCGGTGACAGGGTCGCCACCAGCACTCCGCCGACCGCGAACCCGCAGATCTGCATGACGCCCACAGACATGTTCAGTACCGAGCGGCCAAGCAGGTAACTGTCCCGGGGCAGGATCTCGTTGAGCAGGCCGTACGAAACGCCGCCGCCCAGCGAGGCGACCAGGCCCAGGGTCATCACGATGGCGAAGTCGGCCCACACGGGCAGGCCAGGGAGAGCGAGCGCCGCCGTTCCAAGACCGAAGGCAAGGCAACTGGTGGTCATGGTGGCCCGGGGTGGCAGCCGGTCGGCCGCGGACAGGAACGTTGTCGCGCCGATCAGCTGGGCCAGGGAGGGGCCGAACATGCCGAGGGCGGAGAGCAGGGCTGAGCCCGTGGCCAGGTAGATCAGCGTGCCCAGCGCCAGCCCGCTCACCGTCTGCGCGGCCACCTGCACAGCACTGGTCAGGAAGATCGGCCTGAACTCCGGTGCCTGGCGGAGGTCACGATACGTGCGCATGTCCGAAGTCTTGGCCGGGCTGGGCCTGCTTGATTAATGTTTCGCAGGGAGGCGAAACCATGGGCTGGTGGCAGGTGAACGCCGACACCCTCGCGGGCAGCCGGTTCGTGCTCTCCCCGCTCGCTGAGACCACCGCGTGCCTGATGGTCCTGGCCAAGGGGGTGCCCGGGCACCCGGGCGAGCGCGAATGGCTCGATACTCACCGTGCCTCGTACCGTGAGCGGCTGGCCGGTGACCCGATCGCGGCGCTGCTCGTCCCGAGCGCCATGGGTCGACGCTGGATCGCGGACTTCCTGACCCCCACGCCAACAGCGGACGGTGAGGAGGCGTTCGAGAAGGAAGTGACCCGGATCCGGGAGACGCCGGCCGAGGCCGCGCTCGCGGACCTGACCGTGTCGCTCGGTGGTCCGCTGCCTGCGCTGCTGCGCCGGCCTGATCTGCCGGAGCGTACCGCTGACCTTCTGGAATGGGTCTGGGCGGAATGTGTCCTGCCCTATTGGCCGCGACGGCGGCGCATCCTCCAGGCCGACGTGATCGCCCGGATGGCGCAGTTGAGCCAGGCTGGCTGGGCTGCGGCCCTGAATGACATGCGCCCCGGTATGCGCTGGCTCGGGGATGGCCGCCTGCAGATCAACGCCTATGACTACCCGCCACGGAAGATCAGCGGGGCCCAGCTACTGTTCGTCCCGGTCACCCCACGCCAGGGCTGGGCATCGTGGGACGAGCCACATCGGTATGCGGTGGTCTACCCCTGCTCGGGTGTGCTCGCCGAGGCGGACCGTGCCGCGATACCCGAGACGCTGGCCGCGCTGCTCGGGCCGGCCCGGGCGGGTGTCCTCGTCCTGCTGGACACGCCGAAGAGCACTACCCAGCTGGTGGCGTTGACGGGCCAGGGACTGGGATCGGTGGGCCGTCACCTCAAAATCCTGCGCGATGCCGACCTGGTGGGGCGGCGGCGTGCCGGACGATCTGTGCTCTATCACCGAACAGCCGTCGGCCAGGACCTGGTGGACGCCCAGCCGAACGGTGACGGAGCCCGGCGTGGCAGGCGAGCCGGACGGCGGAATACCGCAGCCATGGAATAGGTAGTCTGCGCCAGCACGTGAACGTCATCAGATTACGGATCCATGATCTGTGGCGGGTTCGGCGGCCGGCGCGGGGCGGGGAGCGGCAGACTCGGCACGGCCGGAGGCAGGCTCGGTGCTCAGCCAGGGGAGCCTGGCGCCGGTGAGGTGTGCGGCGCGTGCCCGTCTTTCGCCCGGCTACAAAGACCGTGAACCTTATGGGCCCGAAATTCGTTAGTGCTGTGGGCCTTGTGCCCGTCAACTCCAGGAGCCCGGTCTTTCCATCCCGCCGGGCAGCTGCGCGACGCGGCCAGGGGGCCGGCCCGAGGAGGAGTGCGATGGCTGTGAAGACGATGTCTGGCCGTGGTCTGGCGGCGCGACCCCGACCGGATTCGTTCCGGCTGGCCACCCCGGCGGGGAACCGGGTGGTCTGGGTGTACGCCATCACCGACGACCGGGGGCCGCGCGAGTTCGCCGGGCTGCCCGGCGTCGGCGGGGAGCGGGTCCGGGTCGTGGCCGATGCCGGCCTCGCCGC
>JAWWPY010000270.1:0-3015 GCA_033854735.1 Streptosporangiaceae bacterium
GCTGCTGGAGCAATCGGTGCGGGACGAGGAGGCAGGTCTCGGTGACGCTCCGTGGCCGCCACATTTCCGCAATCAGGCGGGGGAGCCCAAGCGGGTACAGCCGAGCCGGGCGCGCAAGGACTGAGTCGGAGACGAGCCGGATCCCGGAGGGGGGTGGCCCACACCACCCCTAGGGCCTCTGGGCGGCACGGCGGGGCAGCCGTAGGTTGCTCTTACACACCAACCGCTCGTCACCCGGAGGTTCAAATGTCACGCATCATCACCCGCAGCTCACGCTTCTTCCCCGCCCTTGTGGCGACCCTCAGCGCCATCGCGCTGATCCCGGCCGGCGCATCCGCGGCCACCGGCTATTTCGGATCCAGCCTCAACCACGATCCGGCCAACGCCGGCGCCAGCTGCAACCCTGACTTCTCGGCTCCGTCGCCGAACTGCACGCACGTCGGCTCGTACTACCCCGGCTTCTCGGGTCACGCCAAGGCCGCCACGAACGGCACAATCACCCAGATCCGCGTGCTGGCACAGGGCCCGATGACGATGAAGTTCAAGCTCGTCCAGGTCCGCAACGTGTCCGCTGACCATCGCAGCGGCCAGGTCAAGGTCATCACCGCGGGCCCGACCCTGAACGTCACCGGCCCCAGCACCGATCAGGCCAGCAACGGGATCTACCCCGTGGAGTCGTTCCCGGTCCACATCCACGTCCAGAAGGGCCAGGAGCTCGCGATCGACACGAACAACAACCAGGCCGAGTACTGCTCGGACGGCACCCCCGGTCAGCTGACCTTCTCGGATCCGATCCTGAAGGCCGGTCAGGGCTTCCACAGCGCCAATGGCGTCGATGACTGCCTGCTGCTCGTGCAGGCCGTGGTCAAGCACTAGCGGCTCCGCTCCGCGACACCCCGGGTGACACCCCAGGCAAATAGGCGGCCCCGCGAGGGGCCGCCTATTTTTGTTGCCTCGAACGCCGAAGGAGAACCAGCGCGCGGGACGTTCAGCGGCGCCAACTCACGCCGTGGCTTGCGCCGCCGCGCGTCCGGCCACCCGACCGGAGAACAGGCACCCGCCGAGGAACGTGCCCTCCAGCGAGCTGTAGCCGTGCATGCCGCCGCCGCCGAAGCCGGCGATCTCCCCGGCCGCATAGAGCCCAGGGAGAACCCCGCCGCCAGGCTTAAGCGCCCGCGAGGCGAGGTCGGTCTCGATGCCGCCCAGCGTCTTGCGGGTGAGGATCGAAAGGCGCACGGCGATCAGCGGGCCTGCGCCGGGGTCGAGGATCCGGTGCGGTGCGGCGACACGCGTCATGCGGTCGCCGAGGTACCGGCGAGCGCTGCGGATCGCGGTCACCTGGCTGTCCTTGGTGAACGGGTTGCGCAGCTCACGGTCACGCGCCACGATCACCCGCTCAAGCTCGCCCGCGTCGACAGGCGAGTCGCCGGTCAGCGCGTTCATCCGCCGGACCAGCTCCCGCAGGTCGTGCTCGACGATGAAATCGGTGCCGTGGCGCTTGAACGCCTCGACCGGGGGCGGCGCACCCTTCAGCACGCGGCTGGCCAGCATCTTGCGCACGCTGCGCCCGGTCAGGTCCGGGTTCTGCTCCGATCCGGACAGTGCGAACTCCCGCTCGATCATCTTCTGCGTGAGCACGAACCAGGTGTAGTCGTAGCCCGTCTGCATGATGTGCGTGAGCGTGCCCAGCGTGTCGAAGCCCGGGAACAGCGGCACGGGCAGCCGGCGGCCGCTGCCATCCAGCCACAGCGGTGACGGTCCGGGGAGGATCCGGATCCCGTGCCGGCTCCAGATCGGGCTCCAGTTCTCGATCCCCTCGGTGTAGTGCCACATCCGGTCCGGGTTGATCAGATTGGCTCCCGCGCTACGCGTGATCTCGACCATCCGGCCGTCGACATGGTCAGGGACCCCGGACAACATGTGCGCCGGCGCGCGCCCTAGCCGGGCCGGCCAGTTCGCGCGGACCAGCTCGTGGTTGGCCCCGATGCCTCCGGCGGTGACGATCACGGTCTGAGCGTGGAGTTCGAACTCCCCGGCCGGGGTACGGCTGCTCGGCGCCCCGCGAACCGCGGAACTGGGTTCGAGCACCGTGCCGGCGACCCCATCGACGGCGCCCGCGGTGAGGGTCAGGCGGTCGACCTGGTGGCGGTGGCGGACCGTGACCAGGCCGCTGGTGACGGACTCGCGAACGCGCCGGAGGAACGGCTCGAGCAGTCCCGGGCCGGTGCCCCAGGTGAGGTGAAAGCGCGGCACGGAGTTGCCATGGCCGGTGGCCAGGTAGCCGCCCCGTTCCGCCCAGCCGGGGTAGGGAAGAAAGCGCACGCCCTGCTCGTGCAGCCAGGCGCGCTTCTCGCCGGCGGCGAATTCGACATAGGCCTCGGCCCAGCGCCTGGGCCAGTGATCCTCGGGCCGGTCGAAGCCGGCCGTGCCGAGCCAATCCTGCCACGCCAGCTCGGCCGAGTCGCGGATCCGGAACCGGCGCTGCTCGGGTGAGTCGACCAGGAACAGGCCGCCGAAGGACCAGAACGCCTGACCGCCCAGCGACGCCTCCGGCTCCTGATCGATCAGGATCACCCGGCGGCCGGCGTCCGCGAGCTCGGCCGTCGCCACCAGACCGGCCAGGCCGGCGCCCACGACCAGAACGTCGGCGTCCATCAGGGCCCTAGCCCAACTAGCTCTGCATCTGCTCGAGCCGGCACTCGCGCGGAGACTTGTCCTCGCGCCAGCGCAGGATCTTGGTCCCGTGCCGGATCCGTCCCCCGCTGGCGTGGTCGAAGGTCACCTCGACGACCAACTCCGGGCGCAGCGAGATCCACTCCAGATCCTTTTCGTTCTTCCAGCGACTCGGATCGCCGTGACCTCGCTCCCCGGTCTCATAGGGTTCCAGCCGTTGGACCAGCGCACGCTTCTCCCCAGCTCGCAGACCGGACGAATGGCCGACCACGTGGAGCTTCCCGCCGTCGTCGTAGAGGCCGAGGATCAGCGATCCCACGGTTCCGGCCTCCTTGCCGGGCC
>JAWWPY010000271.1:0-3656 GCA_033854735.1 Streptosporangiaceae bacterium
GGGGGGGCATATGTTTCCGCATCCCTATATGGCCGAGAAAGTGGCTGCCGAGCATCGCCGCGAGCTGCTGCGGCCCCGGCGGCCGCCGCCCTGGCGTCAGCCCGGGCACTCGGCCATGGCGTCCTGGTGCGCACGACGGCTCAGGCAGATCGTGAGCAGTGTGATCAGGCTGGGGCGCCGTTTCGGGAATTCGGCCCGGACGGCTGGATGGCCGCGGCTGGAGCCGGTGCACCTCGATGTGGATCTCCGGAACCAGACGGCCCGGCGGGCCGACGCCGAGGGCGTCAGCCAGGCCGAGATCACCCGCCGTGCGCTCCGGCTGTACATGCGGGCCGCCTGGACGCCAGGCTCACCGGCCCCATGGCACACGGAGCTGACCCACGCCTACGTCGTCCAGGGCGCGGCCGCAGCCGGAGCCTTCCAGCTGATCCGCCGTCCGGCCACGGCTGGGTATCTCAGCCCGGACGCCCGCCGCGTGACTCCACGTGAGACCGTGCTGCCCGCGGCCCGGCCACGGGCCAGTGGCCAGCTGCCGCGTGACCCTGGCCAGGCAGGCAGGCGTCGTCCAGGCGAGGGGCGTTGAGCCGGGAGCGGAGATCGTTGAGCCGGGAGCGGTGATCCTTGAGCCGCAAGCGCCGGCGGTACGGCGCGCCGCACCGTTCTCGGAGCCGGAGCGTGCTGGTCACCGCCAGCCCCGGGTGAGAGGATAGGGGTGTGAGCAGTGACGGTAACAACCCGCTCCGGCAGTTCGTCGCGGCCTGGGAGGCCACCGCGGCGGTGGTGTCCGAGTGGGCGGAGCAGACGGCGGCCGTGACCAGCGAGGCGTTCCGCAAGCTCGCGAGCGACCCGGCCATCCGCGCGGTGATGGAACAGTGGCGCAGCACCGTCGTGTGGGGCCGGCGTGACTGCGAATGTTCCTGCACCCGGTCACACCCCGATGACCCCGGGATATGTGACCGGAACGCGGTGATCACCCGCCAGCTCACCACGGACCTGGACGGTGACGTGGAGATAGCGCTGTGCGCGCCGTGCGCCGTGGCGCAGGGTGTCGCTGAGCTGCACCGGTAGCCGCCCCGGCCCGGGAAGGGCGGCGTTAGTCCCGGCCGGCGATGCGCAGCTCGTGGAAGGACACGCTGAACCCCGGGCCCTCGGGGGCGGCGCACATCACCCCGGCCAGCAGCTCGCTGTCCGGCGGCAGGTAGACCAGGGCGGCCAGGTCGGGCGGCCCGTCGTCGAGGCTGTACCGGATCTCGACCGCGTCCCCGCGGCGCGACAGCCGCAGCGCCAGGCCGTCCGTGTGGTCGGGCAGGTTGGCCACCGACCAGCTGGACATGCCCAGGGTGAGCACGGTGCTCAGCCGGGGGCGGCCCTCGAAGAACTCGATCCCGGTCTTCAGCCAGGTCCGCTCGTCGGCCCGGAGCATCACGCCGGCCTGGTCATACTGCGCCGACCAGTTCCCGCGGATGCGGACGGCCACGTCCAGGTCGCCCGCCAGCACCTCGCCGTACACGTGGCCGCTGTCCCGGATATAGCCATAGCCGGTGACCCGCCAGAAGTCGGTGCCCGGGTCGACGTTCACCTGCAGGACGTCGTCGGTCCGCTGCCAGCTTGCCGGCTCATTCAGCCACTCCATGAGTCAACGCCTCCGTGATCTCGCCGAGACGAGGGTAGCGGTAGGCGGGCCGGGTAGTCTCACGGGCATGGACAAGGTGCGCCGAACAGATACCGAATGGCGGGAAGTGCTCAGCCCCGAGGAGTACCGCGTTCTCCGCGAGGCGGGCACCGAAGCGCCGTTCACCGGGGAGTACACCGACACCAAGACCGAGGGTGTCTACCGGTGCCGGGCGTGCGGCGCCGAGCTGTTCCGGTCGGACACGAAGTTCGACTCCCACTGCGGATGGCCCAGCTTCTACCAGCCGACCGAGGACGACGCGGTGATCCTCATCGAGGACAGCTCGCTCGGCATGCGGCGGGTCGAGGCCCGCTGCGCCAACTGCGAGTCCCACCTCGGTCACGTGTTCGAGGGTGAGGGCTACGAGGTGCCCACGGACCAGCGCTGGTGCATCAACTCCGTGTCCTTGTCGCTGGAGCCTGCTGACAGCTGACCGGCCTCGCCGGGGTCTGACTGCTCCGCGGGCTATTCGACCCGGATCCAGCCGAGCAGGTCCTCCCGGCTGACCGTGTCCAGCAGGGCTGGATGGTCGCTGGCCATGTGGCCCCGGATCACCCCCACCACCTGGTCATCGCTGTCGCCGCGGGCCACGAACCCGCACTCGCATTGGATCAACTTGGCCATCGCCCCTCCCTAGCTGGCTTTTACCCCAGCGTATTGCCAGGATGTTGGGGTGACCTTGGCGTCTTCGCACGCCATGCGAATCCAGATCTGCGGGCAGATCGCCATCGAGCGCGACGGCTATCGGCTGGATGCCAGGCTGCCCGGCCGCCAGGGCCGGCTGCTGTTCACGTACCTGATCGTCAACCGGCACCGGCAGGTCCCCCGCGGCGAGCTGGCGGAGGCACTGTGGCGAGAGCCCGACCCTGCCGCCGTCGACACCCGGCTCAGCCCGCTGCTGTCCAAGCTGCGCCGGGTCTTCGGCGCCGATACCGTGGACGGGCGCTCTATCCTGCGGCTCTGCCTGCCCGACGCCTGGGTTGACCTCGAAGCCGCCGCCGAAGCCATCCACCGCGCCGAGTCCTCGGTCGCCCAGCGGGACTGGGCGCGGGCGTGGGGGCCGGCGCTCACCGCGCTTATCGTGGCCGAGCGCGGGTTCCTTCCCGGCGAGGAAGCCCTCTGGATCGACGAGATCCGCCACCAGCTCACCCTGCTCCGCCTGCGCGCCCTGGAGTGCTATGCGGCAGCCGGGCTGGGCGTCGGCGGTACCGAGATCGCCGGTGCCGTCCGGGCCGGCCGGCAACTTATCCGCCTCGCTCCGCTGCGCGAAAGCGGCTACCGCTACCTCATGGAAGCGCACGCCGCCCAGGACAATCTGGGTGAAGCCCTCGAGGTTTACGGCCAGCTCAGCGACTGTCTGCGCGACCAGCTCGGCGTCTCACCCAGTCCCGCCACCCGTGAGCTCCACGAACGTCTCCTCGCGGCCACCTGACGACGCGCGGAGCACGCCCGGGCCCGTTCGGGGACTCCTGGCCTGCGGGGACGCCAGGAACCCGGGGAGACCGGCGCCAAGGTTTCGCCAACGTTACGGCAATGGCGCCAGCGTAGAACTGTGCCGCAAGGGACCGGCAGCGCAGGGAAGGTCGACGAAGATGAAGGCGTCAGGGAAGCCCGCTTCCGAGCCGGGCGCAAGCTCCGCAGCCGGGGTGCTCGTGGATCCGCAATGGATGCAAGCCCACCTGCACGACCCCGGCGTGCGGGTCGTCGAGGTCGACGTGAGCCGCCTCGCCTACGACGAGTGGCACATCGACGGAGCCGTGCTGTGGAATGTGTACGCGGACCTCAAGGATCCCGGGTACCAGACCGCCGATGCCGCGGCGCTGCACCGGCTCGTCACCCGGTCGGGGATCCGCCCGGACTCGACGGTCGTGTTCTACGGCTACGCACCCGCCATGGCTTTCTGGCTCATGAAGCTCTACGGCCACGCCGACGTCCGGATCCTGGACTGCTCCCGCGACACCTGGCGAGGCCAGGGCCGCCCGTG
>JAWWPY010000272.1:0-2901 GCA_033854735.1 Streptosporangiaceae bacterium
CGGTCGTGGGGAATCGCCGACATCCCAGATTGCCGTTACGGACAGTCGCTGCGGACCGACGGGCTGCTCGCGGATAACCGCCGTTCGGCGCGGGGAGTGGTCCGTCGGCGCTCCTCGGCTGAGATGCCCAGATCAGGTCATTATGGACAGGTTTTCGTCTTGTATTTGGCAATCCCCGGTGGTGCCGGTCCGGTAGCTTGAAGGGCCGACGTTACGAGGCAGGAGCCATGGACGTGGCGTTTAACGACAGCATGCCGGACCTTTCGTGGCTCGCCGATGTACCCATGTTGCCGCGCGGCAGCCGCCCGGCGCGGATCGAGTCCCGGATCGAGGTCTCGATCTGCCGGTGCAGCGGGATCTTGGCGTCGCGGTCGAGCACGACGAGGACACCGGAATTGGTCCTGCTTTTGCGCATCGAACTGGATCTTATCGTCAGGACCGATACCCGTCATGCTTGTCCCCAGGCGCCAACCTAGGGCGTGGCTGGTAAGTGACCGAGCTGCGGTTCCGGTTTGATGCCGCTCTGCGCGAGTTGGTTCATCCGGGCCCGAGACGGGTGACCGCGCCGTCGGTATCTGCTGATGCCCTGGCTTGAGTCCGGGTCCGGCTGGCCGATGGGAAATGGCTCCATGCCGGGTGTTACCGCACGTTGAAACTAGTTTGGGTCGAGACCGCAGGAGGCCGGAGTGTCTGCGTCAGTGGTTTACATGTCGATGTCGCTCGACGGGTACATCGCGGGCCCGGACGACGGACCGGGCAACCCCGGCGGGGACGGCTTCGGCCGACTGCACGAGCCGCCCGGGCCCGGTCCAGCAGCCCGGGCTCCCCGCTGACCTCCAGACGGAGACCGAGAAGCCCGATCTGACAGGGAGGAAAGACATGGCAGCGATCCGAAGTGCATGAGTTCATCAGCCTCGATGCCGTGATTGACACCCCGAGCTGGACCTTGGAGTACGGATCCGACCCGAAGATGGCAGACGCGGTCGCAATCTGCACGGGGAGTTGCCCGGCATGACGTATGCACCGGTGAAGGGCCTGCAGCTCTATTACGAGATCCGCGGCAGCGGGAGGCCACTCGTGCTGCTCCACGGTGGCGTGATGACCATCGACCTCAATTTCGGGCCGTTGCTCGAACCCCTTGCGGCCGGCAGGCAGGTGATCGCCGTGGAGCTCCAGGGTCACGGGCATACCGCCGACTCCGGCCGCCCGATGACAATCGGGGCGCTGGCTGGTGACGTCGTCGCGCTGCTGGACCATCTGGGGATCGCTGAGTCCGATCTGTTCGGTTTCAGCCTCGGCGGTCTCGTCGCGTATGCGGTAGCGCTCAGCGTGCCCAGCCGAGTCGGCAAGCTGATCGTCGCCTCAGCGGACGCCCACCGCCCGCCCGGCCGGGAAAGCGCGCCACTCGGCGACGACCGGATGCCGACGCCGGCCGACTTCCAGGCGATGCGTGACGCCTACGGCGCAGTCGCTCCTGACCCGGCGCACTTCGACGAGTTCGCGGCGAAGGCGTCCGCGATGGTGCACGAGTTCCCTGGGTGGACCGGCGAGCTGCGATCACTGCACGTGCCAACCCTGCTGATTTTCGGCGACCGCGACTTCTCACCGTTGCCTGACGTGGTAGGGCTGTTCGAGCTCCTGCCGAACGCGCAACTTGCCGTGCTCCCCGGAACCACGCACGTCGGCGTGACACGGCGGCCCCGCGAAGTGCTCACGTTGATCACACCGTTCCTGGACCCGTGCTAAGCGGCGGCCGCCCCGACGAGGCGGATGATGCCGTCGCGGCTGGGTCCGTCCCGGTCACCTGCGTCGTCGCCGGCCAGCGGCCTCCGAAGGAGGACGAGAGAGTCCGGGCCCTCGCAGCACCAACAGCAAGCACCCAGCTCGCGACGACGAGGAGAAAACCATGAACTATCACGGCCTGGTCAAAAGGCTCGATCTGCCCGCCGGGTGGACGCCACCCACCGAGCTGGAATACGACGACATCTGCGCCCGGGCGATCAGCCGCGCCGACAACGACGACGATGTGCAGGGCATCAACGCCAGCATCGAGCTCATCCGGCGGACCCGGGGCGGCAGCTGGCCAACGGAGCCTGTCAGCGTCGACTTCAACTACGTCGATGAGGTCTGGCACGAATGCGAGTTCCGCGAAGGTGACTCGTTCACCTACGCCGTGTATGACTCGCGCGGCCAGTACCTCGGATGCTGCTACCTGTACCCGATGGGGCGGCGCACCCCCCTCACCGAGGAACTGCTCAACTACGAGGTCGACGTCAGCTGGTGGGTCACTCCCGACGCCTACGAGCGCGGCTACTACACCCAGTTGTACGCCGCCCTCCGGCACTGGATTGAAAAGGCATTCCCGTTCACGAAGGCCTACTACTCCAATACCGAGATCCCAGGGCTGCCCGGATGAGGTTCTGGCCCGTGCTACATCTGGCCTATCACGCGGGCCAGGATGTCGATGCCCTCGGCGATGGCCTGCTCGTTGACGGCCGCGTAGCCGAAGATGAGGCCGCCGGGTCCGTGGTGGCTGATCCGGTAGGGCGTCACGCCGTCGATGCCGACTCCGGCGCGGGCGGCCGCGTCGACCACTGTGGCCTCATCCAGGTGCGGTGGCAGCCAGGTGACCAGGTGCAGCCCGGCAGAGACGCCGACCGGCTCGAGGTCGGGCAGCCGCCGGGCCAGTGCCGTGAGCAGGGCGTCGCGGCGGCGCCGGTAGACCGGGCGCATCCGGCGCAGGTGCCGGTCGAACTCGCCGCGGGTGATGAGGTCGGCCAGGGCGAGCTGCTCAAGCACGGGCGAGCCGCGGTCGGCGGCGATCTTGGCCGCGGCCATCGGCTCGGCCAGGTGCTCCGGCAGCACGAACCAGCCCAGGCGCATCCCTGGGGCGAGGGACTT
>JAWWPY010000273.1:0-2622 GCA_033854735.1 Streptosporangiaceae bacterium
TCTCGTAGCCGGCCAGGGCGGCGCGGCAGTGCGCGATGAGCTCGGCCTCGGTCGTGGCGTCGCCGGGGGTGCGGATCACGACCGCGGTGACCGCCTCGCCCCAGTGCGGGTGGGGCAGCCCGATGACCGCGGACTTGGCCACCCCGGGGTGCAGCCCGAGCACGGCCTCGACCCGCAGGCTGGAGACGTTCTCGCCGCCGGTCTTCACGATGTCCTTGTAGCGGTCCAGCATCACCCGCAGCCCCTCGTCGTCGTAGACGCAGCTGTCGCCGGAGTGGAACCAGCCGAAGCGGAACGCCTCCCGGGTGGCCGCCTCGTCGCGGTAGTAGCCGGACATCATCGACGGTGAGCGGTACACCGCCTCGCCGGGTGTGCCCGGGGACGACGCGAGGTCCTGGCCCTCCGGGCCGAGCACGGTCGAGGCGAGCACCGGACTCGGCACGCCGACGTAGTTCTGCTTGGGGGCGGTGCGTGCGTACAGCTCAGGCCACTTGTCCGGCCAGAAGCGGTGGCAGGAGATCGACTCCGTCTGCCCGAAGATCTCGAACACCACCAGGTCCTCGCCGCAGTGCTGCTTCATCGATGCCAGTGTGGCCGGGGACAGCGCCGCCCATCCGTAGACGATGACCTTGAGACTGCGGGCGTCGAGCTCGGGGCGCTGGGTGAGCACCGTGTCCAGGGCGTTGATCATCATCGGGGAGCCGGCCCACAGCGCGGTCACCCGCTCCTCGGCGATCATCTCGGCGATACGGCCCGGGTCCGGCTTGCGGCCCAGGATGAGCGTGCCGCCGGAGAGGAACACCGAGTAGGTGAAGGGCTGGTCGCCGACGTGGTACAGCATCGGCAGGAACGTGCCGACCCGCAGCTCCGACTCGATGCGCAGGCCCCGGGTCAGGGACAGCGCGAACCCGTAGGCGGCCAGGTAGCTGCAGGTGTGCGAGATCATCACGCCCTTCGGCATCGCGGTGGTGCCGGAGGTGAACAGCAGCTCCCAGACGTCGTCTCCGTGGATCTCGACGTCCGGCTCGGTGACCGGCTGATCGCGCACGAAGTCGCTGAATGAGACGCTGCCCGGCACCGGGCCGCCGCCGATGGTGATGGTGACGCCCGCCTCGAGCCCGTTGGCCGCGAACGGCGCCTCGGCGGCCGGCCAGAACTCGGCGTCCACGATCGCCAGCCTGGGCTCAACCAGCCTGATCATGGCCGAGACCATGTCCGGGGCCATCATGGGGTTCATCGGGGCGACCACCAGGCCGGCCTTGGCGGCACCGATCTTGATCAGGTAGCCCTCGACCGAGTTCTCGCAGAAGAGCATGACCACGTCGCCGTGGTCCAGGCCGCGGGCCAGCAGGGCGTGCGCGATCTGGTTGGCGAGCTGGTCGGCCTGCCGGTAGGTCAGCCGCCGGAAGGCCGGGTCCGCGTAGGCGCCCTCCCGGCCGACGATCGCCTCCTGGTCGGGGAAGCTCCACGTCATGCGCTCGAGCAGATCGCCGACGCTGGTCCGCTCCCAGCGGTGGGTGGCGCGCCGGTGGTGCAGGCTCGTCACATCGAAGTCAGTCGCAGTGCAGTCCGCGGCCATCGCCACTCACGTCCTCTCTGACGGTGTGCTCATGCAGACCTGCCCGGCGCTGGCCGCCGGAGAAGTGAGTACATATTCACTACAGAGGTCACTGTAGGCATCCCCGGGTGGCTTGAAAAGGCCCAATCTCGATACAGACGAGCACTCTGGCGCGGCAAGTGAATCCAGGTTAACCTCGGGTTGCACTGGCCGGCTGGGCATGATCGTCCCGCCGGACACGACCAAAGGAGGTTCGGTGCCCGTCCTGCGATCGACGGCCGACCCGGCCGGCGAGGCGTACCAGGCCAACCGGGCCGGGCAGCTGGCGGCCATCGCCGCCCTCGACGAGCAGCTCGAGCTGGCCCGCGCGGGCGGCGGCGCGAAGTACGCGCAGCGCCACCGCGACCGGGGCCGGCTGCTGGCCCGGGAGCGCCTCGAGCTCCTGGTCGACCGGGACTCGCCGCTGCTCGAGCTGTCCTCCCTGGCCGCGTGGGGGACGGAGTTCGCGGTCGGGGCCAGCATCGTCACCTGCGTCGGCGTGGTGTCCGGGGTCGAGTGCGTGCTGATCGCATCCGACCCGACGGTGCGGGGCGGGTCGATGAACCCGTACACGCTGCGCAAGAACCTGCGGGCCCTGGAGATCGCGCGCCGCAACCGGCTGCCCTTGATCAATCTGGTCGAGTCCGGGGGGGCCGACCTGCCCACCCAGTCGGAGCTCTTCGTGCCGGCCGGCCGGATCTTCCGTGACCTCACCGAGCTGTCCGCGATGGGCATCCCGACCATCGCGCTGGTCTTCGGCAACTCGACGGCGGGCGGCGCGTACGTGCCCGGCATGTGTGACTACTCGGTGCTGGTCGACGGCCAGGCCAAGGTGTTCCTCGGCGGCCCCCCGCTGGTCAAGATGGCGACCGGCGAGGAGGCCGACGACGAGAGCCTCGGCGGCGGCGAGATGCACGCCCGCACGTCAGGCCTCGCCGACTACCTCGCCGCCGACGAGCACGAGTGCATCGCGATCGGCCGGGAGATCCTGCAGCACCTCAACTGGCGCAAGCCCGGCGGTCCGA
>JAWWPY010000274.1:0-12221 GCA_033854735.1 Streptosporangiaceae bacterium
CCTGGGTCGCGAGGTTGCCCAGGATCGCCCGGCCAGGATCGCCGGGCAGCACCTGCCCGGCGAGGAACACGATCAGGCTGAGGATCCACAGCGTCACCAGCGCCAGCGCCAAGCGCTTCAGGAAGTACGTCGCCACCCGTGGCCCCTCTGACGACTTCGGAACGTCGCTCGGAATATCTGGGCTGGGGGGAAGCCTAGTTTCCTACTGCTTCGGTCGCAATAAAAGATCGTCTTCCGTTGCCGTATCGCGATACACGCTCCCGCGGCCGTCCCATCCGTGACCAGGTAGCGCCCGCCGCGGTGCGAGCCCCGCGGGAAGCGCCCGGGGACGGCACGGAGATCATGGTGGATCTCAACCAGGGATCGCGCATGCCGGGGTGCCATCCCCGCTGCCCTGGCCCTGGTCTCCGTACGGTGGCTCGTCAGCGAGCCATTCCTCAAGCACATGCCGCCGGCATCTGGTCAAGGGGGTCCCCTTCGGGCTAGAATGGCCCGAATAGTCCGGACAGTTGCAGGCTTTTCGCTGCAGCAGCGACCCCGGGGGCCCGGTATGGTAGCGCTTATCTTAAGCGGGATATTTCTGTCGGCTGCGGCCGCGAAGCTCTTGGATCCGTGGAGCATCCGCCTTACCATCCGGGACCTGCTGCCATCCATTTCTCGCTTCGTGGTGAGCGTCATCGCGATCTCCGTCGTAGCGCTCGAGCTAGCGACAGCGGCTGCACTGATTGTGCTGCCGAGGCGCTTGAGCCTGTATAGCGCCATCGGCACGGCATTGCTGTCCTGTTCCTTCGCTGGTGCCTTCTTCCTGGCCAGGCGAAGACCTTACCGTGTCACCTGCCATTGCTTCGGCCGTCTGGGTGGCGGAACGCTGTCCGGCGGGACACTCGCAGTGACAGCTGGGCTATTCATCGGGGCGGTGGCCCTGGCCGGGAGCGGAAGCCTCGGGGAAATCGCCATCCTCAATGCATACCAGCCACGGCTTATCGCACTTGTACCCGCTGCAGTAATCGTCGTGCTCGACCTTCGGAATCGCATGTCGGCGTCCTTGACGCCGCATACCAGGGACAGCTAGAAATGGATGGAGCAGCGCCTTGACCGCCACCATCGCCATCCTGATAGCGATCGTCGCACTCGCTATCTCATTGATCAGCCTCATTGCCGTCGGGACCATGGCGGTGAAGATGCGGCTGGCTCAGCCTCGCGCGGCCCCGCTGCAGAAGACAGAGGCGAAGGAGATGACAATCAGTACGCTGGGGCAGTCTGTCGAAGAAGTTCTGGCGCCTATCATCGACTATCCGGTACCTACGGCAGACGGCGACGTCATGCTGCGCGACATGTTTCTCGTCGATGATGGCCTGATTCTTCTGGTGTCCACCATCTGCTCAACATGCCGCATTCTATTGCGTGAGTCGAGGGACGCGCTGGCGGCAGCGGACGTGAGAGTTCTCGCGGTGGCGCCTACGACAGAACGTGGCCGTGAGTTCGTGGAAACAGACTGTCAGCTCGAAGGCGTCAAGTACCAGGTCGACGTGCTCGGCGAGCGGGCGCGGGCGATGGGGGTGACTGACTTTCCGGCCACCCTGCAGATCAGGCAAGGCCTGATTGCCAAGGCGTATGTCACAGCTTCGGGAGGACAGCTGGCCTGGGCAATCGAAGATCATGAGCGAATCAGGGCCGAAGTTGGCATGGAGACTTCAGAGAGAAAGAGTGGTGTCCAATGAGGAACATGAAGAATATTGACGCGCGCCGGACAGTGGATGCCCCAGCCAGCGAAGGTGTCAGCCGGCGAAGTGCCCTGTCAAGCATGGGAAAGTGGAGCATGGGCTTAGCTGTGACAGTAGCCGGAGTGGCTTTCGGGGGTAGCCAGCGGGCTTCCGCGAGCACCACCGCCGTCCCCGGGGGATGCTGCAGCCTCTACTACAACTACTACTGCAGTGGGCAAGCCTGGAGCCAGGGCTGCGGTAACTGTACTTCGAGCACGAACGAACTGGGCGAACCCACTGGGAAGTGGTGGTGGACCTGCCCGGTGTCGAGGACGCAGCAGCGGTTCTGCGGCGAATGTTATTACGGCTCGTGCTCCTATACGTTCGTATATACGGGCGCCCCGGTCCGGTGCAACAACCATTGAAGCAGCGGGTCGCTGCGACGCTGATGGCGCGGTAGCCGCCGGTGCTGGTCGGCCTGACGGCAAGCCTCGCTGGAGTGGCCCTGCTAGCCACTGTCGGCTACCGGCAGGCATGGAGCCCATGAGGACTGTCGCTGACTGGAGTTTCCGGTCATCGTGATCTGAGGCAGGGCTGGCTCATTGCCGGGCTACTCGCTGGGAGCGGCGTGACCGGAGGACTTCTGGTCGCCGGAATGCGGTATGCAGCGGGCATCCCGACACCGGTGACAGCGTCCGTTCTCGTGGCTTGCCTGGCCGTATCTGCGTGCGACGTGTTCGGGCGGCATGGCCTGACGTTCCCGTTGCGGCAGACCTATGGGGCGGCCTTGGCGTATGTCGGCCCGGGAACAGCTCAGCTCATCTGGGGGTTCGATATCGGGCTGGGCTTTACCACATTCCGGGTGAGCCGGGCGTATTGGGTCGCTCTCATGATATTGGTGGCGGGCGCACCTGCTGGCATAGGCCTGCTTGGGGCTGTGGCGTACTCGGCCGCGCTGTTCGCCGGCGTGAAACGTAATAGGACGATCTTTGTACCGGAGGAACGCCTGATCCGGCGCAGACGTGGGCTCGGGATTGCGGCGCTCGGAGTCAGCGCTGTCGTCCTGGGAATTACCCTGGCTGGCTAGTGCAGCTATCAGGGACTTCTCTTGAGCAACAATGGTGTGCCGTGGCTGGCCGGAGGTAGATTGCGGCGATGATAGACCAGGAAGAGCACGATGGCACACGGCCGGCGCCTGGTGCGGTTTCCGTGACCATCATCACAGTGCGGCGCACGCTGGATGTCGGCCTCGCGGTCCGGAAGTACCGGGGGCTGGTGAAGGCGCTGGCCTCAAGGGGGTATCAGCTCAATGCAGTTTCGGTGGCGCGGTGGAGATCACGGGAGGTCGTGTTCGTCACGGTGGCCCGCGGCGAGGAAGAACTGCGCCGGGCTGCGGCTGAGCCAGAACACATTGCCGCTGTGCGCTGGGTGATCCCGCGGCGGGTGAAGATTTGGAGCGGAGTATTCGCTCTTCAGGGCTGGTCTTCGATGAGTGGCCCGCCCGATGGGGTGTGGTCTGACCGGGCGGCACGGCGGCTGCCCGGTGTCCCCACCCCGCCGCCGGCCGCAGGCGGCCATGCCCCCGGGCGCGCCAGCACCACGTAGCACGCTGGCGGTTGCTGCCGCGCCCGGGAATCTTAGGGCTGACCCGTGGCTCGGCCCAGCGGTAGACGGCAGGAATGCCGCGCCCGACCGGGTCGTCGTGGTGAGTGACGGATTCCGGGCCACGCACCGGCGCGGGTAGTGCGCCAGGTGCCTGCGGTGTTTCTCGCGGGACGGGGGATGATGAACGCGGAATGAAGCCAGGGGCGGCGAGCAGGTCGTCCGGGAACCGCTTCGACGAGGAGTGTGCCTCGATGGCCACAGTTTCCGCGGCAGGCTCAGGGCACGATGGCTGGGCGGGCGCCGCAGGCCCGCGCCCCGTCCGCGCTCCCCGGGGCACGGCGCTGTCCTGCAAGGGCTGGCCGCAGGAAGCGGCCATGCGGATGCTGATGAACAACCTGGACCCCGAGGTGGCCGAGCATCCGGACCAGCTCATCGTGTACGGGGGCTCGGGCCGGGCGGCCCGCAGCTGGGGTGCCTTCGATGCGATCGTGCGCACCCTGCGGGACCTGGAATCCGACGAGACCCTGCTGGTCCAGTCGGGCAAGCCGGTAGGCGTGCTGCGCACCCACGAGTGGGCGCCCCGGGTGCTCATCGCCAACTCCCTGCTCGTGCCGCAGTGGGCCACCTGGGAGGAGTTCCGGCGGCTGGAGTCGCTGGGCCTGACCATGTACGGCCAGATGACCGCGGGTTCCTGGATCTACATCGGCACCCAGGGCATCCTCCAGGGCACCTACGAGACGTTCGCGGCGGTGGCGGCGAAGCGGTTCGGCGGCTCGCTGGCCGGCACCATCACGCTGACCGCCGGGCTGGGCGGAATGGGCGGCGCGCAGCCCCTCGCGGTGTCCATGAACGGTGGCGTCTCCATCTGCGTGGACTGCGACCCGTCGCGGATCGCCCGGCGCATCGAGCACGGCTACCTGGACACGGCGGCCGACCACATCGACGACGCGCTGCGGCGGGCGGCCGCGGCCCGGGACGCGGGCACGCCGCTGTCCATCGGCCTGCTGGGTAACGCGGCCGAGGTGCTGCCCCGGATGCTCGCCATGGGCGCGGCCATCGATGTGGTCACCGACCAGACATCGGCTCATGATCCGCTCACCTACCTGCCCCGCGGCGTCCCGTTCGAGGACATGGCCGCGCTGCGGGCCGAGGACCCGGCCGGCTTCACTATCCGGGCCAGGGAGTCGATGGCCGCGCATGTCGAGGCCATGGTCGGGTTCATGGACGCGGGCGCCGAGGTCTTCGACTACGGCAACTCCATCCGCGGTGAGGCAGAACTGGCCGGTTACCCGCGCGCGTTCGCCTTCCCGGGTTTCGTGCCTGCCTACATCCGGCCGCTGTTCTGCGAAGGCCGGGGGCCGTTTCGGTGGGCCGCGCTGTCCGGCGACCCGGCGGACATCGCCGCCACCGACGCGGCCATCCTCGATCTGTTCCCAGGCAACGAGCCGCTGGCCCGCTGGATCAGGATGGCCCAGCAGAAGGTCCACTTCCAGGGCCTGCCCGCGAGGATCTGCTGGCTCGGCTACGGCGAGCGGCACTTGGCCGGCCTGCGGTTCAACGACCTGGTCGCGCGCGGGAAGGTCCAGGCCCCGATCGTGCTCGGCCGGGACCACCTGGACTGCGGCTCGGTCGCCTCGCCCTACCGGGAGACCGAGGGGATGGCCGACGGCTCGGACGCGATCGCCGACTGGCCGATCCTGAACGCGCTGGTCAACGCGGCGTCCGGCGCGTCGTGGGTGAGTGTCCACCACGGCGGCGGGGTCGGCATCGGCCGGTCCATCCACGCCGGCCAGGTGTGCGTCGCCGACGGCACCGAACTGGCCGCGCAGAAGCTGGAGCGGGTGCTGACCAACGACCCGGCCACTGGCGTGATCAGGCACGTGGACGCCGGATACGAGGAGGCCGAGGCGGTGGCGGTGGAGCGCGGCGTCCGCGTCCCCATGCGCGGCGGGAGCTCATGATCGCGGTGCATTGTGCGCACCTAGGGGTCACCATGCACCGCGCTGACGGGCACAGGGCGCCCGGCATGGTCAGGAGCCCGCGATGAGCTTCGACTCAGCCACGAACTTCGCTGGGTTGTGGGACTCGTTGCTGCCGATCGGGCGCGACGGCTCGACGGGTGGCTACCGCCGGTTCAGCTGGACGCCGGAGGACCAGCAGTGCCGGGACTGGTTCACCTCGGCCGCGGCGGAACGCGGCCTCCGCACGTACTGCGACCGCAACGGCAACTTGTGGGCGTGGTGGGACGGCCCAGATTCCAGCCCAGGCCCGGCTAGCGCCGCCGACGCGGCGGGGGGTTCCAGGCCATCGGGGCTGGGGGTGCCCCCGGTGAGCACCGTGCTCCCCCGCGCTGGCGCGATCGTGACCGGCAGCCACCTGGATTCGGTGCCGGACGGGGGTGCCTTCGACGGCCCGCTGGGGGTCGTCTCGGCGTTCGCGGCGATCGACCTGCTGCGGGAGCGCGGCGTGGTCCCGGCCCGGCCCGTCGCGGTGGCTGCGTTCTGCGAGGAGGAGGGCGCCCGGTTCGGAGTCGCGTGCCTGGGCAGCCGGCTGCTCACCAGGGCGATCACGCCCGAGGCGGCGCGCGGCCTGCGGGACGGCGGCGGGATCACCCTGGCCGACGCGATGGCGGCGGCCGGGCACGATCCCGGCGGCCTCGGGCCCGACGAGGAACTCCTCGCCAGCATCGGCGCCTACGTGGAACTCCACGTCGAGCAGGGCCGGGCGCTGGCCGACCTGGACTCGGCGATCGGGATCGCCGAGGGGATCTGGCCGCACGGCCGGTGGCGGCTCGACTTCACCGGGCAGGCCGATCACGCTGGCACGGCCGCGCTCGCCGGCCGGCACGACCCGATGCTCCCGTATGCTGCCGCGGCGCTGGCCGCGCGGCAGGCGGCAGCGGCCAACGGGACCCTCGCCACGTTCGGGAAGGTGGTCGCCGAGCCCGGCGGGGCCAACGCCGTCTGCTCGACGGTGACGGCGTGGCTGGATGCCCGAGCCCCGCAGGAGACGGCGCTGCGCAGCACCGTCGATGAGGTTCTGGCCGCGGCGGAGCGGGCCGCCGGCCTGCATGGGGTGACGGTCGCTGTCCGGCCGGAATCGATCACGCCGCCGGTCACCTTCGACCTCGGCCTGCGCGAGACGGTAGCCGCCTCGCTCGCCGCCCGCGGCATCACGGCACCGGTGCTGCCGACCGGGGCGGGGCACGACGCGGGGGTGCTGTCCGCCCGGCTGCCTGCCGCGATGCTCTTCGTCAGGAACCCGTCCGGGGTCTCGCACGCGCCAGCCGAGCACGCCGACGCGGTGGACTGTGCGGCAGGCGTCGAGGCACTCGCCGCGGTGCTGCACGACTTGGCCAGCCGATGAACCCGCCGGGCGCCGCGGGGACCGGCCCCGGTGCACAGGAAACCGGGCGCGGTGAGACCCGCGGTGAAACCCGTGGTGAGACCCGGGGCGGGGCCGGGATCCGGCCTGGTCTCCGGCGGTGGCACGCGGAACTGGCCTGGCTGCCCGGCCACGGCGTCCGCCCGGGGGTGCTGATCGAGGCATCCGGCGAGAGGTTCAGCGCGGTCACGCCGGAGGTGGCCGCTGGCGATCTCCCGGCGGGCACCGTCGCGCTGGCCGGGCTCACCCTGCCTGGCCTGGCCAACGCCCACTCGCATGCCTTCCACCGCGCGCTGCGCGGCGTCGGGCAGGCTGGGCCCGGAACGTTCTGGACCTGGCGGGAGCGGATGTATCAGGTCGCCCAGCGGCTGGATCCGGGCCGTTACCTGGCGCTGGCCCGCGCCGTCTACGCGGAGATGGCGCTGGCCGGGGTGTCCTGCGTCGGCGAGTTCCACTACCTGCATCACGGCCCTGGGGGCGCCCCGTACGCCGATCCCAACGAGATGGGCCGGATGCTCATCGAGGCCGCCGCCCAGGCCGGTATCAGGATCACCCTGCTGGACACCTGCTACCTGTCCGGCGGCCTCACCCCGGACGGCACCGCGGAACCGCTCAGTGGTGCGCAACTGCGGTTCAGCGATGGCGATGGCGACCGGTGGGCGCAGCGCGCCTCCGCGCTCGGCCCGCGCCAGCACGGGACGCTGGCGGCGCATGCGCGCGCCGGGGTGGCGATTCACTCGGTGCGGGCCGTTCCGCCCGGCCAGATGCAGCCATTGATCGCCTGGTCACACCGGTACGGGGCGCCACTGCATGTCCACCTTTCCGAGCAGCCGGCTGAGAACCAGGCCTGCCTGGCGGCCTACGGCGGCAGCCCCGCGCAGGTGCTTGACGGCGCCGGGGCCCTCGGGCCGCGCAGCACCGTGGTCCACGCGACCCACCTCACCGGGCGGGACGTGGAAGTGCTCGGCGGCAGCCGCACCGCCGTCTGCCTCTGCCCGACCACCGAGGCTGACCTGGCCGACGGGATCGGGCCGGCCTCAGCCCTGGCCGCGGCCGGCTGCCCGCTCTCGGTGGGCAGTGACAGCCACGCCGTCATCGACCTGCTGGAGGAGGCGCGCCGGGTCGAGCTCGGCGAACGGCTGGCCACCGGCCGGCGTGGGCATTTCAGCGCCGACGCGCTGGCCACGGCGGCCACGGGGGCCGGGCACACCTGCCTGGGCTGGCCGGACGCGGGGGACATCGCGCCGGGTACGCTGGCCGACCTGGTGACCGTGTCGCTGGACACCCCCCGGCTCGCGGGCACCTCGGCCGCCACGGCGCTGGAATCAGTGATTTTCGCGGGGACTTCCGCGGACGTGCGCGACGTTGTGGTCAGTGGGCGGGACGTGGTCAGGGACGGCAGGCACCTGCTGGTGCCCGACGTCCCCGGCGCGCTGACCGCCGCGATCCGGGCCGTGCTGTCCTGACCTGCTGCGGACCGCCGGCCCAGGGCACGGCTGCTGGCCAACCTGAGAGATGAGGACATGAACGTTCACGACATACCGCTGCACACCCTGTTCGGCGACCCGGCGTCGCTCGGCGACCTGGCCGGCCACACACTGCTGGTCGTCAATGTGGCGTCCAAGTGCGGCCTGACCCCGCAGTACGAGAAGCTGGAGGAGTTGCAGCGGACCTACGCTGACCGCGGGTTCTCCGTGGTGGGCTTCCCGTGCAATCAGTTCGGCGGCCAGGAGCCCGGGTCGGCCGAGGAGATCGAGGAGTTCTGCTCGACCACCTACGGCGTCACGTTCCCGCTGTTCGAGAAGATCGATGTGAACGGGGCGGGGCGGCACCCGCTCTACACCGAGCTCACGGCGGTCGCGGACGCGGAGGGGGAGGCTGGAGACATCCAGTGGAACTTCGAGAAGTTCGTGGTGGCCCCCGACGGCTCGGTGGTCAGCAGGTTCAGGCCGGGGACGCAGCCGGATGCCCCCGAGGTCATCAGCGTCATCGAGGCCCAGCTGCCATGACGCGATCGAGTGCCGGTGGCTGACCAGTCCGACGTCCGCCGGGTCGCGCTGTCACTTCCCGGGACAAGCGAGGCGGAGGACAGGTTCGGCTTCTCCGTCCACAACAAGGGCAAGCAGAAAGGCTTCGCCTGGGTCTGGGCGGAGCGCGTCGAGCCCAAGAAGCCCCGTGTCCCCCGGCCCGACGTGCTGGCCGTCCGGGTCGCCGACCAGCATGAGAAGGAGGCCCTGCTGGCCGCCGACGAAGCGAAGTTTTTCACCGAGCCGCACTACAACGGTTTCCCCGCGGTCCTTGTCCGGCTGCCCGCGATCGACGCTGACGAACTCGCGGAGCTGATCATCGACGCCTGGCGTGGCCAGGCGCCCCGGGAACTCGTGGATTCCTTCGAGCAGAACCGCCAGGGCTAGCTGGGGTCTCCTGACCTGATCACTCCCGCGCACCAACGAACAACAGTTACACAGTGTTACCGTTGGTGACTTGGCGGATGGGGCAGCCCGGCCAGGGCTGGGCGGGGCGGGGGCATCGGGCATGGGACGCGGCGCACACACGGTGATGGCGATGGCCGTTTTGGCCCTCCCGGTCCTGCTGACCGGGGCCGCACCAGCGTGGACGGCCACCAGGACCCCGCTGCCTGCCGACGCGGCCGCCAGCGGCCCCTTAGCGAGCATCTGGGACGTGTCCTGCCGGTCGGCCGCCACGTGTGCCGCCGCCGGTTACTACACCGACGTGGCCGGGGACCGGCAGGTCCTGCTGCTGACCGGGCACAGGTCGGCGTGGGCCGCCACCCGGGCACCCCTCCCGGGCGATGCCGCCCGCGGTCCAGGCACCGGGTCGCCAGGCCCCACGGTCGCGTCGGTGGCGTGCCTGTCCGGCTCGGCCTGCCTGGCCGTCGGCGACTACACCGATTCGTCGGGCCATCTGCAGGGGCTGCTCCTGTCCGGCTACGGGTCGACATGGACCGCCGTCCGGGCGCCCCTGCCCCGCGGCGCGGCCATCAGCCCCTATGCGGTCCTCACCCGCGTCGCCTGCCCGTCCGCCACCGAGTGCGTCGTCACCGGCTACTACACCGGTGCTGGATCGCCCAAACATCAGCACGGGCTCCTGCTGACCGGTCACGGGTCGTCGTGGACCGCCATCAGGGCACCGCTGCCCGCCACCGCCGGCCCGCGTACTGCGAGCGGCCCGAGCGCTGCGGCCGGCCCGAGTCTCGCCACCGGCGCCAGCGGGGATGCCGGACTGTGGGACGTCTCCTGCCCGTCCAGCACGGTCTGCGTCGCGGCCGGATTCTATGACCGGCGCGGCCTGCTGCTGACCGGGCACGGATCGTCGTGGACCGCTATCAGCGCGCCATTGCCGGCCCGCGCCGCCGCGAATTCGCAGGCCGACCTCTACCGGGTGACCTGCCCGTCCATTGCCACCTGCGTGGCCGCGGGCGACTACGACATAACGGCGCACTCTGCCGACGGCCTGCTGGTGACCGGGCATGGGTCATCATGGACGGCCACCGAGGCGCCGATGCCCGTAAGCGCCGGCAGCAGCCCCGATCCCGGCATCACCGGCGTGTCCTGCGGCTCCATCACCGCGTGTGCCGCCGTGGGGTACTACACCGACCCGGCAGGCCAGCAGCAGGGCCTGCTGCTGACCGGGCACGGGTCATCGTGGACCGCGACCCAGGCATCCCGGCCGGCCGGCGCCAGGCCCGGCGCCTACCTCAGCGGAGTGTCCTGCCCGGCCGCGGCCGCGTGTGCCGCCGTGGGGTACTACACCGGCTCGTCAGGCAGCAAGCAGGGGCTCCTGCTGCAGCGGCGCGGATCGTCGTGGACGGCCAGCACAGCGCCTCTGCCGCCCGGCGCCGCCACCGACCCCGCCGCCTACCTCAACGGGCTGGCCTGCACGTCCATCGCAGCATGCCTCGCGGGGGGCGCCTACACCGACTCCGCGGGCGATGGGCAGGGGCTGCTGCTGCCCGGCCCCGGCTGACTGCCCCCGGCTGACTGCCCCCGGCGAGGGATGCTGGATGGGTCGCGGAGGCGCCGGGCGGCTAGCGTGAGGTCCCGTGAGCATGCTGATCACCAACATTGGCGAACTGGTGACGAACGCGCCAGCCGCGAGCACCGGCCCCGCGCTGCCGGGTCCAGGACTGCCGGGTCTAATGCCGTCAGGTCCGGGCCCGTTCGCGGTCATCGAGGACGCGGCGCTGGTGGTCGAGGCGGGCCGGGTGGCCTGGACCGGACCTGCCGCCCAGGCGCCAGCCGCCGATGAGGTGACCGACTGCCAGGGCCGTTCGGTCGTTCCCGGGTTCGTCGATTCCCATGCGCACCTGGCCTTCGCCGGGGAGCGCAGCGCCGAGTTCGCGGCCCGGATGGCCGGCGCGGCCTACCGCGCCGGCGGCATCCAGAGCACGGTCGCGGCCACGAGGGCCGCCTCGGACGCGATGCTGCGGGCGAACCTGCACGGGCTGGCCCACCAGATGCTCCGCCAGGGGACGACCACGCTGGAATGCAAGTCCGGCTACGGGCTGACGGTCGCCGACGAGCGGCGCAGCGTGCGGCTGGCGGCGGAGGTCACTCCCGAGGTCACTTACCTCGGGGCGCATGTCGTGCCGCCGGAATTCAGCGCTGACCCGGGCGGCTACTTCGACCTGGTCTGCGGGGCGATGCTGGACTCCTGCGCGCCGTACGCCCGCTGGATCGACGTGTTCTGCGAGCAGGGGGCGTTCGGTGCGGACGAGGCTGCCGCCGTGCTCGCCGCCGGCCGCGCCGCGGGGCTGATGCCGCGGGTGCACGCGAACCAGCTTGGCCCCGGACCTGGCGTGCGGGTCGCCGTGGAGGCGGGCGCGGCATCGGCGGACCACTGCACGTACCTGACCGATGGGGACGTGGATGCGCTCGCGTCCTCCGGCACGGTCGCCACGCTGCTGCCAGGTGTCGAGTTCTCCACCCGGCAGCCCTACCCGGACGCGCGGCGGCTGCTGGCCGCGGGTGTCACGGTCGCGCTGGCGACCGACTGCAATCCGGGGTCGTGCTTCACCTCCAGCATGCCGTTCTGCATGGCCCTGGCCGTGCGGGAGATGCGGATGACCACCCAGGAGGCGCTCTGGGCCGCCACCGCGGGCGGCGCGCGGGCCTTGCGCAGGACCGACGTGGGCCACCTCGGCGTGGGCGCCCGCGCCGACCTGTTGATCCTCGACGCACCGTCGCACAGCTACCTCGCGTACCGGCCCGGGGTCCCGCTCGTCGCCGCCGTCTGGCAGGCCGGGAAGCCGATCCCCGGCGCCTGCTGGCCGTCGCCTCCGGCTGTGGATAACCATTGTCAGTGAACTTTTTTGCCCGCCGGGGGGGTGTGTCGGAATCGTTTTGGCTGGCGGGGCTTACGGTGCCGTTGCCGGGCTGGTGCGGGCCGGGATTGGCCAGCCCGGGGCGCCGTCAGGTGGCCGGGGCTCTGTCAGGTGGCCAGGGCGGCCAGGGTGGCGGGGGTGAGGTGCCCGGTGGTGATGGCTTTGAAGAGGTTGTGCACAGTGCA
>JAWWPY010000275.1:0-2578 GCA_033854735.1 Streptosporangiaceae bacterium
CGCAGCCGGGGAACAGTACCTCCAGCGGCTCGACCTCGTCGCGGACGAACTCACGGATCCAGTCGAGCTTTTTCGCGAATTCCGGTTCGGTAGAGAAGTCCCATGCCATGTCAGTTACTCCTTGCGATCGTCAGGAAAAGCCACCGTCGGCCCGCACGATCGAGCCGGTGGTGAAACTGGATGCGTCGGAAGCCAGAAACAGTGCGGCGCCGACGATTTCGCGCGGTTCGCCGGCGCGTTTCAGGGAAAGGTGGCTGAAGTTATTGCCACCGCTTTCACTGCCGAGATCCCAGGCCTTGCTGACGTCGGTCAGGTAGGGTCCGGCCATCAGTGTGTTGACCCGCACGGTGGGTCCGAAGGCCTGCGCCAGTCCTTCGGTCATGGCGTTGAGCCCGGCCTTGGCGGCGGCATAGGGGATGATGCCGCCGTTCGGACGCAGCGACCCGGTGGAGCTCACATTGATGATGGATCCACGGCCGGCGGCCACCATGCGCTCGCCCACCAACGCCGATAATCGGAAGGGCCCCTTGAGGTTCAGGTTGACCACCGCGTCGAAGAGCTTCTCGGTGACGTCGCTCAACTTGTCGTACAGCGGTGACATGCCCGCGTTGTTGATCAATGTGTCGATCTTGCCGAACCGCTCATAGGTCGCGTCGACCAAGCCGTCGAGTTGATCCCAGCGCCCCACGTGCACCTGATAGGGCATGGCGGAACGGCCGGTCTCGGCCTCGACCTCCTTGGCGGTGGTCACGCAGTTGTCCATGTTGCGGCTGGCGATCACCACGTCGGCGCCGCAGTGCGCGGCGGCGAACGCCATCTCGCGGCCCAGGCCGCGGCTGCCGCCGGTGATCAGGATGACACGGCCGGTCCGATCGAAAAGCTGATCCGCGTAACCCATTTCAGCGTCCCTTGGCCTGTGAGGAGCGGGCCAGCTCCGCTGCCGTGGCGATGAGCTGCGGGATCATCGCCCTAAAGGTTTCGGTGATATTGGGGTCCACTTTCTTGGTGCGCACCCCGGCCGCGTAGGTCTTTTCCAGCACAATGCCGAGCTTCCAGTTGGCCAGCACCAGGTAGTAGTCGATGTTCTCGGTGGAGAGTCCACTGACTTTCTCGTAGTGCTCGAGCAATTCGCTGCGCGTGGGCATGCCGCGCATGTCCAGATAGAACCCGCCGGTGCTGGGCTCCTCGCCGTCGTAACCCAGCAGCGCCCACGCGAGATCCAGCAGCGGGTCGCCGACTGTCGTCATCTCCCAGTCCACGATCGCGGCCAATCCCGCCGGCTCCCCGTGCGCGAACATCACGTTGGCGAACTGGTAGTCGCCGTGCATGATGCCCGGGTGGTAGCGGGCGGGCCGGTTGTTGCGCAGCCAGTCGGCGGCCTCGTCGAGTCCGGGCAGTTCGCGCACCTTGTAGGCGTCGAGGAAGTTCAGCCAGCGATCGACCTGTCGTTCGTGGAATCCGTCCGGGCGGCCGAAGCCCTCGAGGCCTTGCGTCCGCCAATCGACCCGGCCCAGCTTGGCAGCGCCCTCGACCAGTTGGAACGCCAGCCCGCGGCGGGCCGTCAGGTCGGTGTCGAACGGCGCCTGCCACCCGCCGTCCATCGGGCTCCATCCGTCGATGGCCTGCATCACGTAGAACGGCATGCCCAGCACGGCGCCGGTGTCGTCGGCGGCGATCAGCGCCGCGTGTGGCACGTCGGTGCCGGACAGCGCCCGGACCAGGCGGATCTCGCGCAACAAGCCGTCGATGCGGGCCGCGTCGGCGCGGGCACCCGGCATCCGCAGCACCATGCGCTCGCCGCCGCGTTCGATCAGATACAGGGTGTTCTGTGAGCCACCCTTGAGTTGCTCTAGCTGCGGTTCCTCGCCGCTGCGCGGTGCGTCGTTGGCATCCAGCCAACGACCGAGTACACCCGGGTCCAGTTGGGTTTCGCCGGCAGTCGTCATGGTCCGCACACCCCGCTCTCCGCGCAGAGAATAGCATTCTCCCGGCGGTGTGGGGAGAGGCTCAGTGCTCGGGCTTGTGCGCGCTGAGCAGGAAGCCCGGCGCCATGAAGTGGCCTTCGCCGTCGTGTTCGACGTTCGGTAACGGATCACCGGAAGGCGCGAGCGCGCCGGCGTTGCCGTAGAGCTTCGCGGGGCGCAGCTCATCGACCTGCCACAGCGTCGCGACGGCGTCGTGCAACTCGGTTTCGGTGAAACCGCGCGGGCCGGGCCGGTCGCCACCAGCCTGGTCGCCCAGTGCTCCGGCGGCGAACGCCAGGATGTATAGCCCCGCGCCCGGCGCGGCAGCCCGAAAGATCGACTGCATGTAGTCCTGGCGGCTCTCGGGCGGGAGTGCGTGGAACAGCCCGCTGTCCAGGATCGTGGAGAAGCGGCCGTCATAGCCCCGAAAGCTCGTGACGTCGGCCTGCGCGAAAGTCGCTGTCGTTAAGCCACGTCCGGCTGCTGCCGCGGCCGCGGCCTCGACCGCGGTGGCGCTGGCGTCCAGGCCGACGACTGTGTAGCCGCGCTCGGCGAGGGCCAGAGACAGGGCGGCGTGCCCGCAGCCGGAGTCCAGGACATCGCTGCGAATCTTG
>JAWWPY010000276.1:0-2657 GCA_033854735.1 Streptosporangiaceae bacterium
GCTATCGCAGCGTCGTCGACCCGGCCGCGGTCGGCCTGGGCTTCGAGGCCCTCGTGCAGATCACCCTGGAACGCGACGACGCCGGTACCGTCGCCTCCTTCGAAGCGGCCATGGTCGAGCTGCCGCAGGTCCGACACGCAGAGCGCCTATCCGGCGACCCGGACTGCCTGCTGCGGATCGTCGCGCGGGATCTCGACAGTTATGCGACGCTGCGGGACCAGAAGCTGGCCACGCTGCCAGGCGTACACCGCCTCACCTCAACCATTGTGTATGCCACGAAAGGTGCTATCGCCTTTTCAGCCATCCCCCTATGGGGTGGAGTTAAGGTAAGCGGCTGCCGCGACATCGCCGACGCCTGCCTGGCCTGGCTGGCCACGCAGGCCTGGAAGTCGGCCGCACGTACCGAAGGATGTGCGGGATACCAAGCCAGGCCCGAGTACAGATGACTCCCAGACCCAGGGCGGGAGTAACGGGCTGATTGCGCTGCCGATCAAATTCCCGCACCATCCTGTGGTCCTGGAGGAACAGGCGCAGCGGGCCGCCAGCATTCAGCTGCGGATCGCTGACTGGATCACCAATTTCGCGGGGTCGATGAACTTCGTCTACCTGCATATCGTGCCGTTGCGGTTGCCGGCGTAGATGCGGGGAAGCCCTACCTCGCGCCATCCCTTGAGCTGCGTTCAGGTCAGGATTCGGTTCCGGGCGGGGTCTACCGGGATCGATTCATGAGCCAGCGCATGGCCAGCATCCCGGCGGCCATCCCGATCAGGACCGGAATCGCCCGTCTGGCCACAACCGGCCCAATAGTGGCGACCAGGTCGATGCTGTCGGCAGATTTCGCGCTGGCAGCCGCTGCCACGCCCGCCGGGGCTGGCTCAGCTGCCGGCCGGGCCAGGGTTGCATCGAGGTTGCGGACGAACTGGGTCATCAGCCGCGCGCTGACGTCGGCCAGGCCACCACGGCCGAACTGGGCCAGCCGGCCCTCGATGTTCAGGTCGGTATCTACCAGGACCCGGGTTCGCGCGCCCTCGGGGGTGAGCTGCGCCGTGATGACCGCGTTCACCGTGCCCTGCCCGGAGGCGTCGGTGCCTCGCGCCGAGATGACAGCCCGCCGGGCCGCCGGGTCGAGTTCCTGGAAGCGGGCGACTCCCCGGTACTTCATCGCGATGGGCCCGACTTTCACCGACACGGTCCCGGTGAAGTCATCCCCGCTGATCTCCTCCAGAACCGCACCGGGCATGCTCGGCGCGATCCGCTCGAGATCGGTCAGCAGCGCCCACGCGCGGTCCACGGGAGCGTCGATGACCATCTCGTTGCTCAGCTTCACGAGAGCCTCCTGGTGGAAGGGTTAGCGCAGCGTGACATCGAGTCCGCCGGCATCGAAGAACGCCATGATCCGGCAGGGGCAGCCTTCGCCGCCCTCGATCTTCCAGGGGAATGCGCCCACCACGCAGCGCTGGTTCAGTACCTTGTCGATGTCACCGCCGACGTTCTCCGCGTGCACGCACCCCTGCGGGAAGGCCAGGTAGTGCATGGGGAACAGGTCCTCCTTGACCCGGCGTCCCGACAGGTGATGCGTGTATTCGTACTCGCCGAAGTAATCCAGGCAGCTCATGCCCACGTGATCTTCGAACCGCTTGGCGATGTCGGGCCGCATGTGCCGGATAGTGGTGTTCATCGGGTGGTCGCCGGAGCCTGCGTCAATGCCCCACCATGCGATGTTCATGTCCAGCATCCATCGAGCCAGTTCGACCCCGCCGCCAGGGTGCATGCAGAAGTACCGCACCAGGTCCTGCTGGCTGCCGCCGGTGTAGTACTTGTGGTAGCCGGTGTGGATGATCAGGATGTCGCCGGGCTTGACGTCGACCTTGGATGTGATGTGCTCCGGCTTGATCACGTCCCAGTCGCCTACCGAGTCGGATACGTCGACGATCACTCCTTCGTGCACGAGCTTGTCCAGCGGCAGCGACGCCATGTCCGCGCCGCCGTCGGCGGCGTGGATGGGCCCGTCCAGGTGCGTTCCTGTGTGCAGGGAGGTCTCGATGCGCTGCGACACGATCCGGTTGGTCTGCAGTGTCTGGGTGTAGTAGATCTTGCAGCCGGGGTACCCGACCCATCCCGGTGTGTGCATGCCCCAGCTGTGTGTCAGGTCTACTAGTTCCACTGCGTCTTCCTCCTATGATCTCTGGCCGGGAAAGGCGGGCGCCTTCCCGGCTTAACCCGGTTCGGGCTGGCTGCCGAAGCCGACGTTGATCCAGACCGCGCGGGCCTTGGCCGGCCCGCGGTTGGTCAGTACATGGGGGGTTGTCGAGTCGTAGGAGATGCCGTCGCCCGCTCCGAGGACGTATTCGACGTCGCCGAGCCGGACGGTCAGGTTGCCCGAGATGATCAGGCCGAATTCCAGGCCGTCGTGATGCACCGGTGCCGCCGCGCTCGATGTCCCGGGTTCGTACTCGTTCACGACCATCTCCAGGTCGTTGTCCAGGTCGGTGTGCACGAGCCGCCGGCTCACCCCCTCCGCCGCCTGGACGGTGACCTGGTCGGCCAGGCGACGCACGGGTGAGGGGGGCTCGGCCGCCGGGTCCTGGAACAGCTGGGCCATGTGCAGCCCCAGCGCCGAGGAAACCGAGACCAGGGTTCCGATCGACGGGCTGGCC
>JAWWPY010000277.1:0-14083 GCA_033854735.1 Streptosporangiaceae bacterium
CGGCGGCCCCGGGCCGCCGGGCCGCCGTCTCAAGCGCGCGGACCACCGTGGTGCCCGCGGCGATCACCCGGCCGCCGGTGCGCCGGGTCAGCTCGACCAGCCGCGCCGTGGCGGGCGGCACGTCGTAGGGCTCGGGATAGGGCTCCTCGTCTCCCTCGAGCGACGACACCCCGGTGTGCAGGGTCAATGGCGCGAAAGTGATCCCGGCCGCCACCAGCCGGGTCACCATCTCCGCCGTGAACGGCCGGCTCGCGCTGGGCATCTCGGCGCTGCCCGGCTGGGAAGCGAATACCGTTTGGTACGCCTCGATAGGCCAGGCCCGGTCCACGTAGGAGTAGCGGATGGCGGTGCCGTGCCGGAGCAGGTAGGGCGGTACGGCGGTGGACAGCCGCACCCGCCAGAGCCGTCCCGTGACCCGCGTGCCGAGCTTCAGCACCGCCCCGCCGGGCAGGGTGAACTCCTGGCCCGGGAATCCGGCGCTGTGCCGGACCGTCGCGTGGCCTCGGCGGGCGCGCAGTTCGGCGAGCCAGCTCCCATCCGGCAGCGGGGTGGAGAAATGGACTGCGCGCCCCGGCTCGCAGGCGACGGCGGCCGGCAGGGTCGCCGAGATGTTGACCACCAGCAGGTCGCCGGGAAGCAGGAGCCCGGGCAGTTCGGTGAACCGGTGATGGCTGATCTCGCCCGTGTGCCGCCTGCTCACCAGCATCCGTACCCCGTCCCGGGCGATACCCCGCGCCTCCGGCGGCTCGTGCGCCTCCAGTTCAGGCGGAAGTGAGAAGTCAGTGAGCACTATGCACCGGCAGCAGGTCGGCGGCACGGTAGCGCCCGCTGGGCAGGCGCTCACCGATCAGCCTCAAGAACCCGGGCAGCACCGACTCCGGCAGCGGCCGGTCAGAAATGTCCTCCCCCGGGAAGGCGGCCTGGTGCATGTCGGTCCGCAGGTCTCCGGGGTCGACCCGCCAGACCCGGAGAGTGATCTCCTCCGCGGCCAGCACCGCGCAGGCCTGCTCGAGCGCGGCCTTGGCCGCGCCGTAACCGCCCCAGCCCGCGTACGCCGCCACCGCTGCGTCTGAGGTGACGCAGAGCACCGCGCCGCCGTGGCCGCGCAGCGCGGGCAGCATCAGCTGGGTGAGGGCGATCGGCGCGATCACGTTGACCTCAAGCGCGTCGCGCAGTTCGCTGACGGGGTAGTCGGCGATGGCGGGCAGCGGGCTCGCGCCCAGCGTCCCCGCGTTGTTGATCAGCAGGTCCGGTCCGCCGAACGTGGCCGCCGCGGCGGCCAGCGCCGCCTGGTGCGCCGGATCGGTGATGTCGCCCGGCAGCGCGGCGACTTCGGTGCCGGCGGGCAGGCTGGCCGCCGCGGCCCGCAGCGCGACCGGGTCCCTGGCGTCGATGACGAGCGCATAGCCCGCGGCGGCCAGGCCACGGGCCAGGGCGAGGCCGAGGCCCCGGGACGCTCCGGTGAGTACCGCGACGAGGCGCCCCGGATGCGCTCCCGGCGCAAGCCCGGTGATGGGTGAACCGGTGGTGGGTGGAGTAGTCATGTGATTACGTTAGAAAAAAATGGCGGCGCGGCGCATCGGGCCAGGGTCCGGGCAGGACGCCGGCCAATGGTCCTAGGACCGGCGGCCGATCCACTGGGGCGGCCGCGACGGTACCGTCAGGGACATGGCGCAGGACGGCAGCCGTGACCAGGTGCTCTACCGGGTCAGCCAGGTCGTGCTGGCGGTTGCCCGCCAGCAGTCGGTGCATGACGTGCTGCAGATGATCGTGCGCTCGGCGCGCTCGCTGGCCGACGCCCGGTACGCCGCTCTCGGCGTTCCTGATGACCACGGGGGTTTCGCCGAGTTCGTGGTGGACGGGATCCCGGAGAACCAGCGGAAGGCGATCGGCCCGCTGCCACGCCAGCACGGCATGCTCGGGGTGCTGCTGCGCGAGGGGCAGCCACTGCGGCTCGCCGACATCCGCGCCGATCCCCGGTTCGAGGGCTGGTGGCCGGACGCCCACCCCGAGCTGAAAGACATCGTCGGCGTGCCGATCAGGGACGATTCCGCCGTGCTCGGCATCATCTTCGCCGCGAACGCTGGCCGGCCCGGCGGGTTCACGCCGGCCGACCAGGAACTCCTTGAGCTCTTCGCCGCGCACGCCGCGATCGCGCTCACCAACGCGCGGCTGTACGAGCGCGGGCGCCAGCTTTCCGTGCTGGAGGAACGCGGCCGGCTCGCCCGGGACCTGCATGATGCTGTTTCGCAGAAGCTCTTTTCCATCAGGGTGAAGGCCCGGGCGGCGTCCATGCTGGTCAGCCGCGATCCCGCGCAGGCCGCCGCCGAGATGGAGAGCGTCGCCGCGCTCGGCGGCGAGGCGCTCGCGGAACTGCGCGCCGTCATCGACGGCCTGGCGCCCCCCGGCATCGCCGATGGCGGCCTCGCCGAATCGCTGCGCCGGTACGCGCTGCTCGCGGGCAAAGCCCATGGTGTCCGCGTGCTGTTCGCCAGCGCGGACCTCCCCGCGCTGGGCGTGCAGCGTGACGCGGCGGTCTACCGGGTCGCCCAGGAGGCGCTGCACAACGCGCTGCGCCACTCCGGTGCGGCCGAGGTGCAGGTGTCGCTGGGCCGGGGGCTGAAGCGGGTCACCCTGGACGTCACGGACGACGGCCGGGGCTTCCTCCCCGCAGCCGCCTCGGGCGGCCTCGGCCTGGCCTCGATGCGGGAGCGGGCCGCGGCCGCCGGAGCGTCGCTGACCATCCGCTCCGCCCCGGGGAAGGGGACCAGCGTCCGGCTGGCCGTGCCGCTGGAGGCCGGCCGCCCGGCGCGAGCGCGCTCGGGGGGTGCCGGGCCCGCGGCCCGGGTGCGGCCATGACAGCGCAGATCAGCGTGCTGATCGCCGACGACCATCCGGTTGTCCGGCAGGGGCTGCGGGTGCTGCTCAGCGTTCAGGGCGATATCGCCGTGGTGGGTGAGGCCGGTGACGGCCGCGCGGCGGTCGACCTGGCCACGGCGCTGGCGCCGCGCGTCATCCTGCTTGACTTGAAGCTGCCCGGCCTTGATGGGCTTGAAGTGCTCGCGGAACTGCGGGACCGCGGGCTGCCCGCCCGGGTCCTGGTGCTCACGAGCGCGGCCGACCCGGCGGCGGTGACGCTCGCGATGCGGGCGGGGGCGGCCGGGTTCCTGTACAAGGACGTGGACCCGGACGCACTGGTGCGCGCGGTCCGGTCGGTGAACGACGGGAACACGCTGCTCGCGCCCGAGGCGGCGGGATTGCTGGTCCGCGCGGGGACTGGCCGCGATGCCGTGCGCGGCCTCGGCGCACTCACCGGGCGGGAACGCGAGGTGCTGGCGCAGATCGCGGAAGGCCGCTCCAACCGGGAGATCGCCCGCCTGCTGCGCGTGTCCGAGAAGACGGTCAAGACGCATGTGAGTTCGGTGCTGGCCAAGCTGGGCGTCGCCGACCGTACCCAGGCGGCGCTCTACGCCGTCCGCCATGCGCCCGGCTGACCGAAGCCATGGATCCCCGCGCGCGCAGCCGTCCCGGCACGGTGTGCTGACATGGTGTGCTGACATGGTGTGCTGACATGGTGTGGTGGGCTGGCTAGGACGGCATAACGTAGGTTCGGTTCCACAAGGTGCCGCGGGAGGGAGCCGGATGTCGGACGAGGTGGTGCGGCTGCGCGGCGTGGGCGTCCGGCGCGGCGGGTCGATGCTGCTGCGCGACATCGACTGGACGGTTCACGACAACGAGCGTTGGGTGGTGATCGGCCCCAACGGGGCCGGGAAGACCACCCTGCTGCAGGTCGCCGCCTGCCAGCTGTTCCCGTCCGAGGGCCGTGCGGAGATTCTCGGCGAGCGGCTCGGTGAGACGGACGTATTTGAGTTGCGGCCGCGGATCGGGCTGGCCAGCTCCGCCGTCGCCGACCGGGTGCCACCGGCCGAGAAGGTCATCGACCTCGTGCTGACGGCCTCGTACGCGATCGTGGGTCGGTGGAAGGAGGACTATGAGTCCTCCGATGTCACCCGGGCCGTCGAGTTGCTCGATGCGCTTGGCTGCGCGCACCTGATCAGGCGCCGGTTCAGCACGCTCTCCGAAGGGGAGCGCAAGCGTGTCCAGATCGCCCGGGCCCTGATGCCCGATCCCGAGATCCTGTTCCTCGACGAGCCCGCGGCTGGGCTGGACCTCGGCGGCCGCGAGGATCTGGTACGCCGGGTCGCCGCTCTGGCCCGCGACCCCCGCGCGCCCACCATGGTGATGGTCACGCACCATGTTGAAGAAGTGCCGGAGGGATTCACCCATGGGATCCTGCTGCGCCGGGGCGCGGTGCTGGCCGCGGGACCGCTGACCGAGGTTTTCACCGAGCACCATCTGTCCAAATGCTTCGGTGTTCCGTTGATAGTCGAGCGCCGCGGTGCCCGCTGGGCGGCGCAGGCGGCCTTCTAAGGGGCTGCGGGCGACCGCCTGGCGGCTCGCGGGCGCCCGCGCGGCCGGGGCGGTCAGGGGCGGCCATCCGCTCCGCTGAACGCACCGTGCCCGCGCATCGAAAGCCTGATCAGTGGGCATATAACCGGTATGCGACCGTGTCGCCTGCTGCTCCCGGGTCCGCCATGAAGGGTGACCGGGTTGAGATCGTGATCGACGCTGGCGGCAGCGCCAAGACCTATGAGATGGCCGCTACCCGCGCGGGGCGCAGGGTGGAGGTGGTAACCCGGCGCGGGGTCGTCGAGGTCACGGAGGTGACCCGCGGCGGTGCGGTGGTGCGCACCGCGCGTTTCATGGCCAGCCGGGTACTGGCCCTGGTGGAGTACCCGGCCGCGCGGCGTCCCGGAGATCCGGGCGGCCACCCGCCCGGATCGCCAAATAAGCCGAGCTGACATCGGGCGGCCCGGCACGCTCGATGCCACATCGCTGGCGTTCCCGCATCGACCGGCGACACCACATCGACCGGACGTGAGGCGGCCGCGCCGGGCGGTATGGCGAGTTCTGCTACGTTCGTGACCCCGGCGATCTTCGTTCGAGCAAGGGGGGGAGCGATGACCCGAAGCCCGCTGACCATCCTGTTCATGCCGGAGAGCGCGTACGGGCCGACCAACAACTGCATCGGCATCGGGAACGTGCTGCGTCAGCGTGGGCACCGGGTCGTGTTCGCGGCGGAGGCATCCTGGAAGGGGCGGCTGGATCCGCTGGGTTTCGAGGAGGACCTGGTCGACCTCGCGCCGACGGCCGAGGCCGGCGGCGAGCAGGACGCTGGGCAGTTCTGGAAGGAGTTCATCGCCAGCACCGCCCCTGAGTTCCGCAAGCCCACGATCGAGCAGCTGGAGACCTGGATCAAGCCGGTCTGGGCGGAGCTCATCGGCGGGGCGCGGCACTGCCAGCAGCAGCTCACCGAGATCACATCGCGGGTCCGGCCGGACGTGATCGTCGAGGACAACGTGGTCGGGTTCCCCGCGCTGCTGACCGCCGGAGCGCCGTTTGTCCGGATCGTGTCGTGCAACCCGCTGGAGATCAAGAGCCCGGACGTGCCGCCGGCGTTCTCGGGGTACCCGGCCGCGGACTCGGGCGGCTGGCCAGACTTCCGGGCCGAATACGACCGGGTGCACCGCTCCCTGTGGCAGGACTTCGACGCCTGGGTCACCGAGCAGGGCGCGCCGCCCTTGCCCGACCTGGAGTTCATCCATGAGGGCGACCTCAATCTGTACGTCTACCCGGAGTTCGCCGACTACCCGCGGGCCCGCCCGCTCGGGCCGGCCTGGCACCGGCTTGACTCCTCGGTCCGGGAGACGGACGAAGAGTTCGCCGTGCCCGCGGAACTGGCCGGGGGTGACGGCGCGCTCATCTACTTCTCGCTGGGCTCGCTGGGCTCGGCCGATGTGGACCTGATGCGCCGGGTGATCGGGGGCCTGGCCGCCACGCCGCACCGCTACATCGTGTCCAAGGGCCCGCTGCACGCCGAGATCGAGCTGGCCCCGAACATGTGGGGCGCGGAGTTCCTGCCGCAGACGTCGGTCATCCCGCAGGCCGATCTGGTGATCACCCACGGCGGGAACAACACCACCACCGAGTGCCTGCACTTCGGCAAGCCGATGATCCTGCTGCCCCTGTTCTGGGACCAGTACGACAACGCGCAGCGCATGCACGAACTCGGCCTTGGTGTCCGGCTCGACACCTACCGCTTCACCGACGGGGAGATGACCGCCGCGCTCGGGCGGCTCCTGGCCGACCAGTCCCGGCACGCGCGGCTGGCCCACGGCGCCGCCCAGATCCAGGGCCGCCACGGCCTGCGCAGAGCCGCGGATCTCATCCAGCGCGCCGCGGCCGAAGGCGCCCGGCGCTGAGCTGCCACGGTCGGGCTGCCACGGTCGGGCTCCCACGGTCGGGCTCCCACGGTCGCGTTACCGGGGATTTCCCGGCGCCAGGAACCCGCGGGCCACCGAGCTGGCGACCAGGTCCGTGGCGTACTCGCCGAGCGTCGCCGAGCCGTCCTCGATCAGGGCGACGCGGAGCAGAACCTGGTCCGCGGTGACACCGTGGGCCAGCCATGTGCCGCCGCCAGTCTGGTAGTTGACGAGCATCGGCTGCAGCCGGTCCAGCGCGCGGGCGAACTTCGCCTCCTGTGTGCGCCGCTCCTCGAACTCGTCCCACAGGGCGCGGAACGTGACCGCCTGGGGCGCGGGGAGCAGCGCGAAGATCCGGTCGGCAGCAGCGTGCTCCGCCACCTCCTGCCGGGCCTGCGCCTCTTCCCCGGCGTACACGAACAGGTCGCCCGCGTCGATCTCCACGAGATCATGCAGCAGCACCATGGCGACGACCCGGCTGATATCGGTTCCGGCCGGCGCGTGCCCCTGCAGCACGAGCGCCATCAAGGCCAGGTGCCAGGAGTGCTCGGCCGAATTCTCCGGCCGGGAGACGTCCATGAGTGTGCTCTGCCTGAGCACGGTCTTCAGCTGGTCGGCTTCACTGAGGAATCGGAGCTGGCTATCCAGGGGGTCCATGGGTCTCATTGGATCAGCCGCAGGCAGCCGTGCGCACCCCCGCCACCTGGGCATTTGCTGAACGTGCGATCATGTTCCTGGGGGACCCAAAGATGATACGGGGGACCGGCTCATCAAGCTCGCCCTGGTCCGGGCATCTACCCGGCCAGGGCGAGCCTTCCCCCGCCAGGCACCCGACCGGGCCATGACCCCGTGCCCCATGAGCCCCAGTGCCTTCTGATGAGCGCGGCGCCGGGGTCTCATTCGGCCCGTAGGGCGGACGCGGGAGCCGTCCGGGCCGCGACCGCCGCCGGCCCTGAGGCCAGCAGGTTTCCCGCCACGATCAGCGCGGCGGCGCCGGCGGCCAGCAGAAGCACGGGTACCACCGTAACCGGGGCCACGCCCAGCGACCCGGCGAAGGTCCGCCACGCCCAGCGACCGGCCGCCACGCCCAGCGGCGTGCCGACGGCGATGGCGACCACCAGCGTCAGCGTCGTCTGCCAGGCGACGAGCGCCCTGAGCTGGCGGCGGGTCATGCCCAGCGTCTTGAGCAGGGCCAGTTCCCGGCGCCGCCGACGGACGGAGGTCAGGACGGTCAGCGCCAGGGACGCCGTAGCGGCTGCGGCCAGGCCGAGGGCCAGAGTCAGCGGCTGACCGCCCATCTGCGAGGCGTTGACGATGGCGGCGGCGCGGACGCGAGACAGGCTCAGCTCATAGGTGCCCCCCGGAGTCCCGTCCGGGTTGGCCGCGGTGATCCGGTGCACGAACTGCGCCCGCCGGGCCGCGCTGGTGCCTGGGACCAGGTCGATGGCCACCGCTGACAGGGCAGCTTGCGAGGCCGGACCGGCTGACTGCGGCTCGCCCGTGCTCAGGCCCAGGGCCGTCAGCAGGGCCTGGTCGGACAGCATCGCACCGCGGCCCAGCGACACGTGGTCGGACAGCCCCACGCCGAACGAGGGCAGCGTCACGGTCCCTACGATCGTGAGCGGGCGGCGATGCGGCTTGATGCCGACCAGGACCGTGTCCCCGATCTTCTTGCTGAGCTCACGCAGGGTTACCGCGCCCAGCTCGATCTGGTCAGCGCGGGTGACCGGGAGGCCGCTGGTGGTGGACGGCTCGACCGCGCCACGATGGCGCTGCACGGCGAGCACGGGGACCACCCGGCCATCGACCGGAAGCTGGCTGAACCCGAAGCTGGACCAGCCCGTCACCGCCGGCTGGCTCCCGACCAGCCGGTTCATCACGCCTGGGGCGAAGTTCCCGTATCCGCCCTCGGCCTGGATCAGGATCTGCCAGCCCCAGCCGTACCGGGCCGGGTGAGTGACCAGGCCGGTCAGGCTGGTCCCGAAGACGACAGCGGCGACGACGGCCGTCACCGCCGCGATAGATCCGAGCAATGTGGCCCGCACCGGGACCGCCCGCGGGCCGGACCCCGGCTCCAGTGCGTTGCGGCTGCCCACGACGGCCGACGCGGGCAAGCCGGCCGATGCGGCCGCTCGGGCCACGAGCGATGGCCGCTCGCCGGACGCCCCGGCTGACTGGCGGACGGCCCGCCACCCCAGGCCGGCCAGCATTGCGAACAGGACGGCAGCCAGCACGACCGATCCGGCGCCGAGCACGAGACCATCGGCCTGTATCCCGTGGGCGGGGTCGTACCGGCGCACCGGGCCGACCGGCGCCAGCGGGGAGAGCACTATCGCGCCCGCCACGGCCAGGATCGTCCCGCTGAGGATGGCGATAGCGCCGGGCAGGCTCATAGCCAGCGCGGCCTGCGCCCGGCTGGCACCGAGGGCGCGCACGGCGGATATGTCCGGCGCTGACCTGCTGAGCAGCTGCGCCAGGCCCTGCCCGACGAGCACCAGCAGGGCCAGGGCGGCGATCCCGCCGAACACGGACAGCGCGACCGCCTGCGGCCTGATCGCCTGCTGCACCTGGCCGCGGGTGACGTCCGAGCGGCTGCTGGCGAAGGACAGGCCGGGCAGCTTCTGGTGAGTCGTCTGGAGGACCTGCCGCGCCACGGCGCTGGCCAGCGTGGCGAGGTGGCGCCGCAGCGCCGGTATCCCGGCGGTCCCGCCGTCCAGGCGCACCCCGACCCAGGCGTACTCGTAATAGGGCAGCAGCTGCCGGGTGGCACCGGGCGGGAGGACCCCGCCGTCCTGCTGATCGGACTGGTCGATCAGGACCGGCGGGATGTCCACGAGCCCGGTCACCAGGAACGTGACGCGCCGGCCCGGATGGGACCGGTAGGTCAGCGGATCCTGCCGGTAGAACTGATAGGTCACTCTCCCGCCGACACCCACCCCGAACAGGCTGGCGATGTGCGGGCTGAGCGCGATCTCCCTGGTCGCGTCCAGCCGGGGAAGCCTGCCCGCCCGCACGGTCATCCGGTCCTGACGGAAGTACGCGCCGTTATAGCTGCCGACCAGGCTGTTGGTCAGGAAGGAGTCGTCGACCTGGCCGTGAACCACCGGGTTGGCGTCCAGCCCCAGGTACGCGGCGCTGGCAGAAATCCCGGGCAGCTGCGAGATCAGCGTGACCGGGCGGGTGGCTGGAATCCCCGGCAATAGGCCGGGCACGTTGACGAACGCGTCGCTCGCCCTGATCGATGTCAGGTAGCGGCCGTAGCCGGACTCGGTGCGGCGGGCGCCGGCCAGGGCGGCCAGGGCCACGGCACCGAGCAGCCCGCCGATGAGGGCCACCGTCAGCGCCGTCCGCCAGGAACTCCGCGCGGTCGCCCGCCACAGGTAGAAAGCCGCGCGCATCGCGGTGTCAGTTCGCTGACCGGGGCATCAGGGGGCTCGCCATGGCACTCATTGTCCGCCCCCGGGATGGAGCGCGCAGGAAGGGCGGCACCACACCCGCGGGGTGGCCAGCACCACCCGGGGAGGGTGCCCGGCCGCCGGTCTGCGCAGGTCCGTAGGCCGTCGGGCCTGTCAGGTGCGGGGGGGCCGCGCTACGATCGCGCTCGATGACAACGATCCGGGTGGTCCTGGCCGAGGACAACGTGCTGCTCCGGGAGGGGGTCTCCCGGCTCGTTTCCGCGAACGCGGACTTTGAGCTGGCCGGGGTCGCGTCCGACCTCCCGGAGTTGCTCGCCCTCGTCGAGGAACAGGACCCAGATGTCGTCATAACAGACATCCGGATGCCGCCGACCGGCACCGACGAGGGGATCAAGGCCGCCGCCTGGCTCAGGGACCACCGGCCGCAGGTCGGGGTGGTGGTGCTGAGCCAGTACGCCGCCCCCGGCTACGCCCTGGCCCTGCTCGAGCACGGCTCGGCGGGCCGGGCGTACCTGCTCAAGGAGCGGGTGGCCAGCTTTGACGAACTGGCCCGCGCCATCCGGACCGTGGCCCAGGGCGGCTCGGTGATCGACCCGCTGGTCGTCGATGAGCTGGTGCGCTCGCGGGCGCAGGGCCGCACCTCCAGCCTCTCCTCGCTCACCCCGCGGGAAGCGGAGATCCTGGCCGAGATGGCCCAGGGCAAGAGCAACGCGGCGATCGCGGCTACCCTCACCGTCTCCGAACGGGCGGTCGAGAAGCACACCAACTCGATCTTCGCCAAGCTCGGGCTGTCCGAGGAAAAGGATCTCAACCGCCGGGTCAAGGCGGTACTGCTGCACCTCAGCGAGCACGAGGGGGGCTGACCACCCCCCGCCGAGGATGGCAGCACCCTCGGCCGCCCCGGCTGACCGTGCGAAGCTGGGATGGTGAGCAGCCCGCACTCGCACTCCGTGCTCGTAGTCGATGACCAGGCGCCGTTCCGGCTCGCCGCCAAGGCGGTGCTGCGCCGCCTGGAATGCTTCGAGCTGGCCGGTGAGGCGTCCAGCGGGCCCGAAGCCATCGAACTGGTGGACACCCTGCACCCGGCCCTGGTCCTGATGGACATCAACATGCCGGAGATGAACGGCATCGAGGCCACCCGGCGCATTGTGTCCGCGCACCCGGATGTCGTCGTCTTCCTGTGCTCCACGTACGACGTCGGGGACCTGCCCCCTGATGCGGCGGTGAGCGGGGCGAGCGCCTATGTCAACAAGGAGCGGTTCGGCGCCGACACCCTGCGCAGCCTGTGGCGCAGCCGCGGTTCCGGCCTCTTCAACGCGCTCTGAGTCAACCGCACTGTGGGTTCGTTGCATCTGAAGGCGCCGCACCGAAAGCAACGGTCAGCCGATCGGGACCGAGCCGCTGATGATCGATCCGTGGCCGGGCCGGGATTCCCAGCGCACCGTTCCGCCAATGGCGCCGAGGCGGTCGGCCATGTTGTTGAACCCATGGCCACCGCGGGCCTTCTGGGCATCGAACCCCGGGCCGTTGTCGCTGACCGAGAACAGCAGGCCGCCCGCGTCCAGCCACAGCCGCAGGTCCGCGCTCGCGTCCGGCGCATGCTTGGCGGCGTTCTGCAACGCTTCCAGGCAGCAGAAGTAGATGGCCGCCTCTATCTCCGGGGAGTACCGGCCGATGCCGTCGGTGACCACCTCCACCGGGATGGTGCAGCGGCTGGCCGCGGCGCGCAGGGCCTCCCTGAGCCCGCTGTCGGCCAGCAGCGGCGGGTAGATGCCGTGGGCCAGCTCGCGCAGCTCCCGGATCGTGGCCTGCACATCCTCGCCCATCTGGGCCAGCATCTCCAGGCCGCCGTCCTGGTCGTCGACGATGATGTCCCGGGCCAGGCGCAGGTTCACCGCCAGTGCCACCAGGTGCTGCTGGGCGCCGTCATGCAGGTTGCGCTCGACCCGCCGGCGCTCCGCATCGCCGCTGGCCACGATGCGCGCCCGGGACTCCCGGAGCGCTTCGGCCTGGTTGCGGAGCTCGTCGAGCGTGGTCTGGAGCTCCGCGTCCAGCTGGACATTGTGGAAGGCGAGGCCGGTCTGCCGGGCCAGCTCGGTCAGCACCCGGTCGTCCTCGTCGGAAAAGGCATCCGCGGTCGCCGGCCGCTCGACGACGATGAGCCCGAGCAGCTCCCCCCCGTGACTGATCGGCGCCACCCGCAGCTGGGCCTGCGCACGCGCGTCGAGCAGTGACGGCAGCCAGACTGAGGCCCACGCGCTGCCGGACACCCCGGCCCGGGTGACCACCGGACGCTCACGTGCCGTGAGGACAATAGACCTGCGCCCGGTGTCGGGTACCGAGACGGCCCGTTCCAGCACGTCCCCTGATCCGGTGTAGACCTCGGCGCTGGTCAGTCCCATCGTCTTGCGCAGCGACTCGGCCAGCTGGAGCAGCAGCTCGTCCATGGCGATGGCACGGGTCAGCCTGCTGCCGAAGGTGCGCAGCACCTCATCGGGTGCCTCGCGGGCCCCGTACACGAACCGGGTCGCCGAGGCGATGAGCCGGTCCCTGGCGGGCAGGTAGCCCACCGCCGCCACCGCCGCCGCCACCATGGACAGCCCGAGGATCTCGCGGTCGGCGGTATCACCCGGCGCCTTCCCGAGGCCGAGCACGATCACCACGTACACGGCGGCCACCACCACGCTGAAACCCGCGGTCGACAGCACCTGCACGAGCAGGCGGCCGCCGTGGGGGGCGAACGTGGGCAGCTCACCGGCGATCAGGCCCAGGGGGATCAGTACTGTGGCGCCGGCCGCTACCGGCCCCAGTGGACCTGGCCACAGCACCAGCACGTGCAGGACGGCGCTGATCAGGGCGACGTCCGCGGCCAGCGTGACGCCGATGCCCAGCCACCGCATCCGCTCCCGGTCCCGCTGCGCCGCGGCCGCGTACCGGAGCCGGGTTCCTGGCAGGGCGCACGCCGTGGCCAGTGACCAGACCAGCGCTCCGGCCAGCACCGGGAACGGCCGGCCCGCGATGGCCAGGCCGAGCCCGGAGCCAGCCGCGGAAGCGTAGGCCAGGGCCACGGCTACCCGCCTGGCCCACCCGGTGAGCCTGCCGTCCGGCAGCGCCAGCAGGAAGTGGAAGGAGACCGCGATGACGAGCGGGCCAGCGAGGGTAGCCACGGCCCGCGCCGCGTGCTGGCCGCCCGGCTGGCTGGCCATCCGGGCGGCCGCGAACGCGACAGACGCCGCGAGCGTGCCCGAGGCGACCTGCCACTGGGGGGCCTGGTCCCGGGAGCGGGCGGCCACGGCAGCGGCCAGCGCCCAGGCGAGCACGAGCCCGGCGACCACGGTGTCGAGCGCGGAGATGTCCCCGGCCGACGGCGCCCGGAGCCCGATCGCGGCGACGGCGAGCGCGGCGAGGGGCATGACCACTCCGGCGGCCACCCGGTGCGCCACGGGCCTGGACCGTGGCGCGGCCACCGCGGCCGGGTCGCGGAGCGTGCCGTTCACCATCGCTGCGGCCCTTCATGGTGCCGGTAGCGGGTCGGCTGCTGGGCGGGCGGGTGCATGGTCAGCGGGCCTCGATGACGACGTTCCCGCCGCCGTCAGGCTCGGGTTCCGGGGAGACGATCCGGCCGTCACGCATCCGCACCACACGCTCGGCTGCTGCGGCGACGCTGTCGTCGTGGGTGACCAGAACAACGGTCTGGCCGCCTGCGTGCAGACGCCGCAGCAACTCGATGACCTCGTCGCCGCCCGCGGAGTCCAGCGCCCCGGTCGGCTCGTCGGCGAGAAGCAGCGTCGGCTCGTTGGCCAGGGCCCGGGCGATGGCCAGCCGCTGGCGCTGGCCGCCGGACAGAACACCCGGAACGGCGGAGGCCTTGTCACCGATGCCGAGCAGGTCGAGCAGATCCTTGGCGCGGGTTTCCGCCATCCGCCGCTTGCGGCCGGCGATAACGGCAGGCAGGGCCACGTTCTCCAGTACAGTCATGCCTTCCAGCAGGTTGAAGAACTGGAAGACGATCCCGATGTGGCGGCGGCGCAGGCGGGCCAGCTCGTCCTCGTTTCGCCCGGTCACCTCCTCACCCGCGACCGTGATGCTCCCCTCGTCGGCGGTGTCCAGCCCCGCCACCAGGTTCAGCAGGGTGGACTTGCCGCAGCCGGACGGCCCCATCAAAGCGACGAAGTCGCCGTCTGCGATGCTCAGGTCCACCCCCCGCAGCGCCCGGACCGGCGCGTTCTCGGCTTCAAAGGTCTTGCGTACGCCGCGCATGGCCAACGCCGGAAGGCTCTCGCTCATCACGCCCCCGTTCTGGTTGTGGTCTCGGTGGCTGCCGTGGTGCCGGTGGCTGCCGTG
>JAWWPY010000278.1:0-2588 GCA_033854735.1 Streptosporangiaceae bacterium
CGGCCCGAGTTCCTGATGGCCCCAGGCGGCGGCCAGGTCCGCGACCACGCGCAGGCCGTGACCGGACTCGGCCAGGTCGCCTGGCCCGGACGACCTGGGCGCGGGACCGCGCGGCGCGCCGTCGTCGATGACCGCGACGCAGGCCGAGGTGCGGCCGCGCCACACCAGGACCTGGAACCGGCCGCCCTGCCCGGAGCGGGTGTGCTGGATCGCGTTGCTGGCCAGCTCGGATACGCAGAGCACCGCGTCATCGGTGGCCGGGCAGCCGTCCAGGGCCCGGGTCACGAACCGGCGGGCCTGCCCGACCTGATCCGGGCGGCCGGGAAAGACCCGCCGCCGCGGGCTGGCCACCAGCCGCGCACCCTCCCCGGCCAGCTGGGCCAGGATCCCCGCGGGGGGCGTCGAGCTGGCCGTGGGTCCAGACCGGGCGGGGACGCGAGCGGCGGCGGCGCACGAAGACATCCCGGCCTCCAATCTCGTTGGTCGCGAGGGGCTGACCGGGCTAGGTTTTCGTTATCTGCCTACGCAACGCTAGAGAGTGCGCACGGTCAGCGAACCGGTCAGATCAGCCCGCGCGGTTGTAGGGCGCGGTAGGGACGCACGCGGAGGAGCAACGATGGTGTTACGGGACCCGGAGGCCGGCGCGAGCCCGCTCGCGCTGTTCGGCGCGGAGCTGCGGCACTACCGCACGGCCGCGGGGCTGAGCCAGGAACAGCTCGGCGACCGGATCGGCTACTCGGCCGCCCTGGTCGGCGCGGTGGAGACCGCGCGGCGGATGCCCACCGAGGACTTCACCGCCCGCTGCGACGTGGTCGAGGAGCTGGCTACCGGGGGTGCGCTGCTGCGGTTGCGGGCGCACCTGCGGGATCAGCTGCACCGGCAGGTCTGGCCGCCGTGGTTCCGGGAATGGCCGAGCATCGAGCGCGAGGCGCTGTCGCTTCGGACTTGGGAGCTGGCACTCATTCCGGGCCTGCTCCAAACAGCCGACTACGCGCGAGCCATCCTGCGAGGGGTACGGCCCGATGACATGGACGAGGAAAACGAGCAGCAGGTAGACGCCCGCATCGAGCGCCAGCAGATCCTGGCCCGGCAGGATCCTCCGATGCTCTGGGCGATCATGGATGAGGGAGCACTGCATCGCCCGGTCGGGGGCCGGCAATCAATGCGCTCCCAGCTCGCGCATCTTCTGGATGTCGCACAGAAACCCAGGATCAAAGTGCTCGTGGTGCCGGCCTCAACGGGTGCTCATGTCGGCGTCGGCGGCCCGTTTGTCATTGCCGACTTCCGGGATGCCCCGGAAGTCGCCTACCTCGACACAGCGGCCGGCGGACAGATAGCCGACCACCCGGACATCGTGAAGGCATGCGCCCAGGCTTTCGATACCCTGCGGGGAGAGGCCCTGCCTCCGCGGGCCTCGCTCGACCTGATCGCTGAGGTGAGAGACACATGGACCTGACCCGCGCCGTCTGGCGCAAGGCATCGGCCAGCGGGAATGGGAACTGCGTGGAGGTCGCGGCCAACTTGCCCGGCGTGGTCGCTGTCCGCGACTCCAAGGACCCGGCCGGCCCCGCGCTGACCTTCACTCCCGCCGCCTGGCGCACGTTCACCGCCCGCCTCCGCCAGGGCGGCACCAGCCCTTCCTGACCGGCAAGGTCCAGACGGCAGCACGACAGCCGGGCGCCGACGCCGCCCGCTGGGCGTGAGCCGGCGCTCGGCCGTTGACCGGGTCGTGGTGCCGGTAATCAGGCGGCGGTCCGGTGGCGGAACAGCCAGGATGCCGCAGTGAACGACACCACGAGGATGCCGGCGCACCAGGCGAAGGCGATCCACGCCTCGTGACCCACGGCGGCGCCCGTTGAGGTGTGCCCCATCCACAGGCCGCGCATGGTCTCCACGATCGGCGTGAACGGCTGGTGCTCCGCGAACCCGCGCATCCAGCCCGGCAGGGTCTGGGCGGGCACGAACGCCGTGCTGACGTAGGGCAGGAACATGAGCACGAACGTGAACGAGTTCGCCGCCTCGGCGCTGCCGGCCAGCAGGCCGACTGCGGCCGCCAGCCAGGAGAGGGCCAGGACGAAGAATACGATCATGGCGGCCGCCTCGGCCCAGCCCGCCGGGCCCGCCGTGGGGCGCCAGCCAACCGCCAGGCCCACGCCGATGACGAGGGCCGTGGCGATGAGGTTGCGGGCCAGGCTGGCCACGACGTGGCCGACCAGGACCAGGGAGCCGCTGATCGGCATGGACCGGAACCGGTCCACGATGCCGTTGCTCATGTCGGTGGCCACCGCGACCGCGGTGGTGCCCGCGCCGAACCCGGCGCACAGCACGATCAGGCCGGGCACCACGTAGTTGGCGTAGCTGCCGCCGGCGTCGAACGCTCCGCCGAACACGTAGACGAACAGCAGCATCAGGACGACGGGGAGCATCAGGGCGGTGAAGAACGCCTCTGGATCGCGCAGCGACCGGCGGACACAGCGGGTCACCATCACCCGCGAGTCAGTGAGTGCGTAGGCCATGCTCATCGGGCCATCTCCCTCGCTTCGTGCTGGGCGGCTGATCCGGGCCGGCCGGCTGATCCGGCCGGGGCG
>JAWWPY010000279.1:0-3778 GCA_033854735.1 Streptosporangiaceae bacterium
CAGACGTGAGCGTGGCCAACGCAGGAGCAGTCCGCACGCCCCGTGTCAGCCGCGAGATGTCACTGAGCAGATCATGGGCCAGCAGCCAGATGAGTCCCAGGTAAGCAGCGGCGCCGAGGACACAACCGGAAATCAGATGCGGCCACGGAGATTGCGTTACCTGACCGACCGAGAGTGTCACCGCAGTCATTCCAGCGGCGGCCACCAGCGGCGGCCAGGTAGCGCTCCACAGCTCGCGTGCGCGGAATCCGAGGACCCTCGTCGAGGCCCACATGCCGATCGCCACAAAGCTCACCCGGACGGCCGCCTGACAGGCCGCCACAGCAACTATGCCGTGCCGCACGAACAGCGCGATCAGGATCACGAGGATGACCCCCTGAGGCACCGCGAGCTTCGCCATTACGTCGACGCGCTTCGTGGCCATGTACGCGCTGCCCGCAACCTGCCCGATGGGCCAGCCCGCAAAGCCGATGCTGAGGACCTGGATCACCCGGGCGGCCTGATGCCAGCGATGTCCGAACAACGCGAGTACGAGCGGATCGGCGAGCGTGAGCAGGATCACCACGACCGGCAGGGTCAGGAGCGCCACATATCGCGTAGCCGCGAGCGCAGCCGCCCGGAGCGCGGACCGCTGGAACATACTCAGGGCCGGAAACAGAACGAGGCCCACCGCAGCGACGACGTCGACGATCAGCGTTTCCGGAAGCCTGTACCCGAGGCTGTAGATACCGAGCGCAGCTGGCCCCAGAACGCCCCCGACGAATAGGTTGTCGACATAGCCCATTGCCGTGCCGATCACGCCGATCAGGGTGAGCCCGCCGCCGAACCGGATCAGCGGCGAGAGATCAGCGCGGCGGATCCGGAGCGCTGGTCGCCAGCGTACCTGTGTCCAAAGCACGAGCATCCACGCCAGGGTGCCGCTCAGGTAGCCCACGACGAGGCTCCATGGGCCGAGGCCGGCAATCGCCATAGCGATGCTGACCGTGCCACGAACCACAACCTCGGCGAAGTCGGCGATCGTGCGCGAGCGAAAATCGAGACCCCGCTGCGCAAGCGAATAATGCGTCAGGCCCAATGCCCGCAGTGGCAGGTTGACGGCCAGTACGGCAAGCAGCGCCACCAGTCCGGGCTGGCCGAGGAAGGCCGCCACCAGCGGGCTGACCGCCGCGAGCAGCAGCGCCAGCGCGGTTCCCAGCACGACGGTCAAGGAGAACGCAGTGTCCGCGTGAGCACCATCATCGTCCTGGGTGACGATCAGAGCCTGGTTGATCCCGAGGTCCCTGACCGCGTCAACGGCGGTGGTGAAGATCAGCGCGAGCGCAACCAGCCCGAAGTCGCGGGGCGAGAGGAGACGCGCGAGGACCGAGGTGGATACCAGGACGAGCATCCGGCCGCCCGCCAGAGACGCGCAGGACCAGACCACCCCCCGCACCACGCGGAGGCGTATTCCGGCTGGCCCGCTCTCTGCCACGATGCCGACGCTAACACCGGCTTGCCCGCACCAAACCCGCAGGTTAGAGTTCGGACCCGCGAGTGGCGCGGCCAGACGCTCAGCCATTGAGGGCTTCCCTTTCCCTCGGAGAGGGCGGATTCGAGCCGTATGCAAGAGCGGTTCGCAGCCATCCGCTGATCGTGGCCGGCGTCATGCTCGCGATGCTGCTCGGGGCCGGGGTGTGGGTCCTGGTCCGCCCGACGCAGTACAGCGCCACCTCGCAGGTACTGGTCACGCCCGCCCCCTACTACGACCCCACGTACCTGGGACTCGCAGGCGTTGTGCGCGACACACCCGGGGACCCGTTTCGTGCTGTCGAGACGGCGGCGACGGTGCTCGACTCACCTTCGGCGGCCGCGGCCACGGCGCAGCGCCTCGGTCCAGGCTGGACCGCGGGACGGGTCCGCGCCTCAATCACGGTCGTCCCCGTGGGAGGGACCAACGTCCTGGCCATACAGAGTGACGCCGCGCAGGCCGGCCTGGCAACTCGGCTGGCCAACGAGTTCGCCACTGCAGCTCTCGATGATCGCCGCCGGGTCTTAGCAGCCCAGGCGCTCGCGTTGGTCAGCCTGCTGAGGGAAACCCCAAAGGTTGACGCGACTCGGATCGCCCGCTTGCGTGCGGTCAGCGGAGGCATCGATCCCACGTTCTCGCTCCTCCATCCAGCGACGGGACTCGGCTCGGCCAGCGCTCTCGGCCTCCGGCAGGTCCTCATCATCGCGCTGTTTGCGGGTCTGATCCTCGGCACCGGGCTGGCGTTGCTCAGCGACGGCGCGCTGCGCCGGAACCCGCGTGTGCCAGAGGACCTCGGCGGATCCAATGTGGCCAGGCTTCCGAGCTTGCCCGCGGGTATCCCGGATGGGCGCCGGCGCCGAGACGACTCGCCTCAGCCGTGAGCTTTCCGCTCGGCGCACGCACGAGATCCTGGCCCCCTTCGGTCGCCGTCGCCGTCGCCTTCGCTGCATGCATCCTGGGCGGCCTGTTGGCCTACCGGCCGATCGTGGCCGGGGCAGCGCTCGGAGCGGCGTGTTTTGCGGCGCTGGTGATGGTCGATGTCTCGCTGGGCGTTGCCCTGTGGATTCCAGCGCTGTTCCTGGTCCCCGGAATCATCACCTCGCTGATGGGCCTCGGAATTGCCGCCGCCTGGCTTGGGAGTGTCGTCTCCGTGCGGCCCAGTCTCCGCCAGGTCCTCCCAGGTCAGCCCCTCCTCGTCGGAGTGGTTGTTCTCCTGCTGGGGTGGTTGTCTCTGACGTTCCTCTGGGCGAGGGATCCCCACCTGGGTTGGGTAGACCTGCGCGGGTGGCTGATCGCCGCCGGCGCCTTGATCGTCGTGGCGAGCACCACCACGACGCCGGTGCGGCTCAGGCTGGTTTTCCTGGGGTTTCTCCTGGGAGCCTTCCTGTCTGTGTCGATCGGCTGGCTCACCGAAGGCTCGTCGAGCCGCTTCGCGGGCGTCGACGGCAACCCCAACGATCTCGCGGCTCATCTGCTGCCGGTGATCGTCCTGGCCGCGACGCTGATGGCCGACCGCCGGCGGACGATCGAACGCGTTGCCCTCGGTGCATGTCTCTCGATATTGATCATCGCCTTGGTGGCGACACAATCTCGTGGTGGGTTCGTCGCTGTCGGAGTGACGGTCGTTGCCGCAGCGGGGATCTACAAGCGTTACGGGCGCTATCTGGTGTTGGCAATCACGATGGTCGTGGCAGTAGCCGGCGTGTGGGTCGCGGTTTCGCCGGGCGCGCTCAGTCACGTCACGAGCTCCGTCGACGGGGGTGCCGGCCGCACGACGCTGTGGGACGTGGCCTGGCGTATGGCTTCCGATCGTGCGCCGATCGGAGTTGGCCTCAACAACTTCCGCCTCGTGTCCCAGGACTACGTGCGACGCCCAGGGCTTCTGCGCTACGTAGGACAGATCGAATCCCCTCACGTCGTTCACAACACGTATCTACAACTGCTGGCGGAGACGGGGATCCCCGGGCTTGGTCTGTTCTTGGCCGTCATCCTGGCCTGTCTGGCGTCGGCTCGCCGTGCCGTCCGCCGGTTCGAACATCTGGGCCTGCATGATCTGTCACGGTTGGCCCGGGCGGTTCTGCTGGCCAGCATCAGCGTCCTCGCCGCTCAGCTGTTTCAGTCCAACGGCTATGACACAGGCTTGTGGGTCCTGCTGGCGCTCGGACCGGCACTGCTCGCCATGACCGCCACTCAGACTCTTGGCCGAGACAGCGCCTTCGCTTGATGCGGCTCCTGGGCGATTCGTGGTACGCGGCCGAGCTGGGCATTCGG
>JAWWPY010000280.1:0-3825 GCA_033854735.1 Streptosporangiaceae bacterium
TGGACACGATCCCTGGCCCCGAGCTTGGCCAGTAGCCGGGCCACGTGCGTTTTGGCGGTGCCTGCGGTGATGTACAGGGCGACAGCGATCTCGGCGTTGGACATGCCCAGGCCGACTAGCCTGAGCACTTCGCGCTCGCGGTCGGTGATCCCGGTGAGCTCGCGGGGCCTGCGGCCCGGACGGGGCTGGCTGGTGAACTGGGCGATCAGGCGGCGGGTGACGCCCGGGGCGATGATGGCGTCGCCGGCCGCGACGACGCGGATGGCGGTCAGGATGTCGTCCAGCGCCATGTCCTTGACCAGGAACCCGCTCGCCCCGGCGTGTAGCGCGCCGTAGACGTAGTCGTCGTCGTCGAAGGTGGTGAGCATGAGCACGCGGGCGTGCGTGTCGCTGGCGGTGATTATCTGGGTTGCCTCGATGCCGTCCATGCCGGGCATGCGGATGTCCATGATGACCACGTCTGGGCCGGTGTCCCTGGTGAGCTGTACCGCCTCGGCGCCGGTGCCGGCCTCGCCGGCCACGTCGATGCCGGGTGTCTGCTCGATCAGCCTGCGCAGGCCGGCGCGGATCAGCGGCTGGTCGTCGGCGAGGATGACCTGGATAGTCATCGGGCCGGCGCGGGCAGTGGCAGCCGGGCGGTGACCCGGAAGCCACCGCCGGGCCGCGGGCCGGCCGATAGGTCGCCGCCGAGTAGCGCGGCGCGCTCGCGCATGCCGGTGATCCCATAGCCGGTCCCGGCCGGGCTGCCGCCGTGCCCGCTGTCGGTGACCTCGATCGACAGCTGCCCGTCGTGCTGGCCGATGCAGACCTGGCACTGGCCGGTGCCTGCGTGGCGGACCACGTTGGTGACCGCCTCCTGGATGATGCGGAACGCCGAGGCGTCGATGTCGGCCGGGAGCGGCTCCCGGCTGCCGTGCCAGTCCACGTCGACCTGCACGCCCGCGTCCAGGGTCATGGCGGCCAGCCGCTCGATGCCGGACAGGCCGGGCGCCGGGCCCAGCGGTCCCTGCCCTGGCCCGGGTTCCGGGTCGGCGCGCCGCAGCCCGGTCACCATCCGCCGCAGGCCGGACAGAGTTTCCCGGCTGGTGGCCTCGATGGCGGCCAGGGCGTCGCGCGCCTCGGCGGGACGGGCGTCGAAGACCCTGCGGCCCGAACCTGCCTGGATCGCGATGACGCCGATGCTGTGCGCGACCATGTCGTGCAGCTCGCGGGCGATCCGCAGCCGCTCCGCCATCCCGGCCTGGGCAGCCGCCTGGGCGCGCACCAGCTCGGCCTGGGCGTGTGCCTGCCGGATCGAGTTCCCGATGAGCCAGGCGATGATCGTGAGGAGGGGCACGGCAATCGTGGCCGGCGCTAGGGCCGACTCCGCGTTGCCGCCCGGGTGCATGCCCGTGGAGGGCACCGCCAGGAGCAGGATCAGCAGGCCGGCGCCGGCCATGGCTACGCCGGTTACCGAGACTGCGCGGGTGCGTGTTGCCGCGATGTAGCAGACCTCGAGGCCCGCTGCGCAGGCGGCCACGATCTGCAGGGTGCCCGCCGGTACCGGCGGCTTCAGCGCCATGGCGGCCACCGATCCGCCGAGCAGCACGGCCAGCGCCGTGAGCGGCCGACGGCGCAGCAGGAGCGCGGAAGCCAGCAGGGCGCAGCCGAGCACCGGGAATCCCCACATGGTCATGGGCGCCTCCAGCCTGCTAGGTCATGCGCACGGCAGCGATCGTAGCCGCCTCGCGGGGCCGGGTCGTCTGCCCGCAGGCATACGCCCGCAGGCAGATCGCGGCACCGCGCAGATGTGCCCGCGGGCCGATGCGCCGCGCCCCCCGACTGCGGCACCTTCTTCCCATGAACGCCTCCCTTCCCCTCCCCATCCCAGATCGCCTCTCGCGGAAACAAAAGAGGAGCGCACCGTGAACGCACCCAGCGTGCCGGGGCCGGGCCGGGGCGGGTCCCTGACCGCCTCGGCCGGCACGGCAGCCGCAGCGGCCGGGCTCACTGCCCCTGACGGCGCCCAGGCGGCCCCCGCCGCACCCGGCAGCAGCCTCATCGAGGCGGTCCTGGCGGCGTTCCAGGCTCACCGGGTGGTCGCCATCGGCGACGCGCACGCGAGCCAGGAAGTCCACGACCTGCTGCTGACGATGCTCAGCGATCCCCGGCTGTACGGGGCAGCCAGCGACATCATCGTCGAGTTCGGGAACGCCTTCTACCAGGACACCCTCGACAAGTTCATCCTCGCAGGCGAGCCCGTCAGCGACGCCGGCCTGCGCCTGGTCTGGCGCGACACCACCCAGTCCCCGAATATCGTCGTCGACTCCCCGGTCTACGAGCAGGTCTACCGCAGGGTCCGGGCGGTCAACTGGACCCTGCCCGCGGACAGGAGGATCCGGGTGCTGGCCGGCGAACCGCCGTTCGACTGGTCCACGGTCACCAGCGCCAGCCAGATCCCCTTCCCGCAGCGGGACACCTACCCGGCGTCGCTAGCCGGTCAGTCGCTGGCCAAGGGCCGCCGGGTGCTGCTGATCTACGGCGGCATGCACCTGCTCCACACGCCCCAGGGGCGGACCCTCACCAGGCTCATCGAGCAGGAGACCGGGGCCGGGGCCTACGTGATCGTGCCCCTGAGCCCGCTGGCCACCGATCCCAGTGGCGTGTTTCCCAGGCTCGCCGCCTGCCCCCGCGGCTCCGTCATCCCGGCCGCGGGCACCTGGCTCGGACAGGTCAGCGCCGGTGACATCCTGCCCGGTGCGACGGCATCGGTGAACGGGCAGGACCCCCAGTTCGTCAATCCCTGGTGCGGCATGACGTTCGGGCAGCTGGCGGACGCCGGTCTGTACGCCGGCCAGGCCGCGGAGCTGACGGCGGCATGGCCGGACCCGGCCATCTACCTCGACCCCGTGTACTGGGCCGAGCTCGAGCGCCGCAACGCCATCCAGGCTAAGAGCACCCGCCCGCCCCTGGACACTTTCCGGGAGCAGCGCCCTCCCGCCTACCCGCTGCCCCAGGCCGGGCCGGCCTGCTCAGGAGCGGATGACACATGAACGCGACTATCGAGATTGACGGACTGCGCAAGCGGTTCGGCCCGGTGCAGGCGCTGGACGGGATGACGTTCGCGGTCCAGCCCGGCCACGTGACCGGCTTCGCCGGGCCGAACGGCGCCGGCAAGTCGACCACCATGCGCGTCGTCGTGGGCCTGGACGCCCCCGACGCGGGCACCGCCACCATCAGCGGCCGGCCGTACCGCACGCTGCGGAACCCGCTGACTCACGTCGGGTCGCTGCTGGACGCGGGCGCGCTGCAGCCGGGCCGCAGCGGGCGCAACCACCTCCTGTGGCTCGCCCACTCCCAGGGCCTCAAGCCCGGCCGGGTCGACGAGGTGATCGCGCTGGCCGGCCTGGAGCCCGCCGCCCGCCGCAAGGCCGGCGGGTACTCCCTCGGCATGCGGCAGCGGCTCGGCATCGCCGCGGCGCTGCTCGGCGATCCGCCGGTGCTGATCTTCGACGAGCCGTTCAACGGCATGAACCCCGAGGGCATCGTCTGGATGAAGGGCTTCCTGCGATCGCTGGCGGCGCAGGGCCTCGCGGTCCTGGTGTCCAGCCACCTGTTTAGCGATCTGGAAGCTCTGCTCACCGACGGTGGCGCCGGCCACCTGGTCATCGTCGGCCGCGGCAAGGTGATCGCCGACACCTCCGTCGCCGGCCTGATCGCCGCCGCCTCCGGCGACCGCATCACCGTCCGCACCACCGCCCGCGCACAGGCCATGACGGCGCTAGCCAACGCGGGGGCTGAGGTCGCCAGCACAGGACCCGACACGCTCACCATTTCAAATCTTTC
>JAWWPY010000281.1:0-21948 GCA_033854735.1 Streptosporangiaceae bacterium
GGAGGGTACCGACGAGATCTCGCTGCGGGCGTCCCGCCGCAACGACGCCGTCGAGATCCGCTACAGCACCGACGGCGGCACACCGGAACTGGCCGCGCTCGTGTTCCTGCCGCCGGACCGGGAACTGCTGACCGGTGTCATGTGCGCGGCCCCCGACGGCCCCGGGTTCAGCGTGTCCTTCCACGAGATGCGCATCGCGGCCCGCGACTGATCGCCCGCGGCTGATCGCACCAGGCGCGGGCGTCACCGAGCCCGGGCGTCACAGGGTGACCTGGTGCACCGGCACCTGGCTGGCGGAGGGGTGGACCACGACCTGCTCCACCTGGCCCGCCGCCTGCACGTCGCGCAGCACCGCCCGGACGGCGGCGATGTCATCCTCCCCGGCCGACACGACCAGCTTGCGGACCGGGGCGCGCATGGACAGCCGCGCGGCCGATTTGGCCCCCCGCACCGCGCCGATCGCGGCCGAGGCGGCATCGAGCAGCCGCGGGTCCGCGCCGTCCGCCACGGCGCTCAGCTCGCCGGGACCCGGCCACGAGGCGCGGTGGATGAAACCCTCCTGCCACCACGACCACGCCTCCTCGGTGACGAACGGCAGGAATGGCGCGAACAGCCGGAGCAAGGTAGACAGGGCTAGCCGCAGCGCGGCGATCGCGGACTGGGCGGCCTGGCCGCCCTGCTCGCCGTAGCCGCGGGACTTGACGAGTTCCACGTAGTCGTCACAGAAAAACCAGAAGAATTCCTCAACGGTTTCCAGGGCCCGCGCGTGGTCGTACGCGTCGAACGCCGCGGTGCACGTGCTCACCACGCCGCCGAGCCTGCTCAGCATCGCGCGGTCCAGCGGCTCGGTGACCGCGGCCGCGGCCGGGAGTTCCGTGGCCGGCTCCGGTGCCGGGAGCGTGAGGATGAAACGGGAGGCGTTGAGGATCTTGGTCGCGAGCCGGCGGCCGACCCGCAGCTGGCCGGGGTCGAATGTCATGTCGGCGCCCAGGCGGCCGCTGGCCGCCCAGTACCGCACCGCGTCGGACCCGTGCTGGCGCAGCGGGTCCATGGGGGTCACCACGTTCCCGACGGATTTCGACATCTTTTTGCGGTCCGGGTCGAGGATCCAGCCGGAGATCGCCGCGTGCCGCCAGGGCAGCGCGCCGTGCTCCAGGTGGGAGCGGAGCACGGTGTAGAACAGCCAGGTGCGGATGATCTCGTGGGCCTGGGGCCGGAGGTCCATCGGGAAGACCCGCGCCATCAGGTCACCGTCCAGCGTCCACCGGCCGGCGATCTGCGGGGTGAGCGAGGAGGTGGCCCAGGTGTCCAGCACGTCGGGGTCGGCGGCGAACCCGCCCGGCTGCCCGCGCTGGTCCTCGGTGTAGCCGGGGGCCGGGTCGGCCGCGGGATCCACCGGCAGCGCATCGTCGGCGGGCGCGATGGGGGCGTCGTAGCGCGGCTGGGCGTCGGCGTCGAGCGGGTACCACACCGGCACCGGCACGCCGAAGAAGCGCTGCCTGCTCACCAGCCAGTCCCCGGTCAGGCCGGTCACCCAGTTCTCGTAGCGGACCCGCATGTGCGGCGGGTGCCAGGTGAGCTCGCGGCCGCGGGCGATCAGCGCGTCGCGCAGGGCCGGGTCCCGCCCGCCGTTGCGCAGGTACCACTGGCGGGTGGTGATGATCTCCAGCGGCTGGTCGCCGCGCTCGTAGAACTTCACCGGGTGCCTGACCGCCTCAGGCTCGCCGAGCAGGTCGCCCGAGGTGCGCAGCAGCGCGCTGATCCGCTGCCGGGCGGCCTGGCTGGTGGCCCCGGCGAGCTGCTGGTAGGCGGCCCGGCCGTCCCGGGTGCTGATGCCGTGCGGTGGGCAGCCCACGAACCGGCCGTCCGGGCCGAGCACGGCCCTGGTCTCCAGCTGCAGGTCCCGCCACCAGGTGATGTCGGCCGCGTCGCCGAACGTGCAGACCATCGCGATGCCGGTGCCCTTGGCTGGGTCGGCCAGGTGATGCGCCTTGACCGGCACCTCGGTCCGCAGCAGCGGCGTCGTCACGGTGGTGCCGATCAGGGCCGCGTAGCGCGGGTCGTCGGGGTGCGCGACCAGGGCCACGCAGGCGGGCAGCAGCTCAGGCCGGGTGGTGGCCACCGGCACGGGCGCGCCGTCCGGCCCGCGGAACGCGACCCGGTAGTAGGCGCCGGGGATCTCTCGGTCCTCGAGTTCCGCCTGGGCCACCGCGGTGCGGAACGTCACGTCCCAGATGGTCGGGCCTTCGGCCAGGTACGCCTCGCCCCGGGCCAGGTTGCGGAGGAACCCGCGCTGCGCGGTGGCCCGGGAACTCCCGCCGATGGTCTGGTACGCCATGGACCAGTCCACGGACAGCCCGACCCGGCGCCAGACCTGCTCGAACGCGGGCTCGTCCAGGTGGGTCAGGCGCTGGCAGAGGATGACGAAGTTGCGCCGGGAGATCGCGGCCGGCTCCCCGTCGTGCCGCGCGGGCGGCACGAAGTCAGGGTCGTAGGGCAGCGACGGATCGCAGCGGACGTGGAAGTAGTTCTGCGCCCGGCGCTCGGTGGGCAGACCGTTGTCGTCCCAGCCGATCGGGTAGAAAACCTCTTTGCCCCGCATGCGCTGGAACCGCGCGACCGTGTCGGTGTGCGTGAACGAGCAGACGTGACCGATGTGCAGGGCGCCACTGACCGTCAGCGGGGGAGTGTCGATCGAGAAGACGTCGTCCCGCGGCTTGGTCCGGTCAAACTTGTACTACACGCCCCTCTTCCCACCGGCGCGACCATTTCTCCTCGATGCCGTCAAGCGAAGGCTTGCCCGGCACCAGGCTGGCTGGCCGCGGGTCCGCGGCGCTGGGGCGGGAATCGGTGCTCATGCCCGCCAGGGTAGCGCACGCCAGCAAGCAGCCCAAGCACGTTCCGCCGCCCCACGCCGCCCCCGGCCCCGGGACTCCCCGCGCCCCGGGACGCCGCGCGCCCCGGGACTCCCCGCGCCCCGGGACGCCGCGACCATGATCGCGGAATATCCCGGACGCATAGACCCAGAAAACTTCCGTGATCATGGCGGATGAGCGGGCCGGGTGCCTCCGGCCGCCTCCCCGTTCCGGGCCTTCCATGATCGCGGAGCATCCCGGACACATAGACCCAGAAATCTTCCGTGATCATGGCGGATGAGCGGATCGGGTGCCCCTGGCTACCCTCACTTGGGCCGGGGCCGTCCTGTCCTTCTGCGTTGTTACTCTCTCCGGGCAGAATGCTGGCCATCGTGGCGGTGGGCGCGGGCCTCGACGAAGGGCCGGCCCTTGACATCAGGACCGGCCCCTCGCGGTGCAACCGCTGTCAGACGGCGGGCCAGTCCTGCGCCTTGGCGGCCCATTCCCGCGCCTCGTCGGCCCGCTCCTGCGCCAGTTCGGCCCATTCCTGTGCCTGCATGGCCCGCTCTTCCGCGAGGTCGGCGCGTTCCTGCGCCTGGTCGGCCTGCTCTTGCGTCCGCTCGGACTGCCCCTGCGCCTGGTCGGACTGCTCCTGCGCCCGGTCGGACCGCCCCTGCGCTTCGTCAGAGCCTTCCTGCTCCTCCTCGTCAGCCCATTCCTCCGCGAGGTCGGCGCGTTCCTGCGCCTGGTCGGCCCGCTCCTGCGCCCGCTCGGCCTGCTGCTGCGCGTGGACAGCCCATTCCCGCGCCAGGGCAGCCAATTGCTCGGCCCGGTCAGCCACCTCCCGGGCCGCCTCCAGGAATGGGCCAAGCTCGCGGGCCTGATCCTCGGTGAGCGGTACCTGGGTCGGCCTCGAAGCTCGCCGGGTTTTCCCGCGGAATCTCGCCGTCCCGGGAAGACCCGGCGGTGCCAGTGCGGGCGGCACTGGGGGCAGGGGTGGAAGGGGTGGCATGGGTGGTACCGGCGGCACGCGTCCGAAGCTCTGTGTCCTGTGCGGCCGCTGCCGCTGCTGCCGCTGCCCCGGCCGCGGCATGCCGGTCATGTCGGCCGCCTGGGCATCCACCGTGGGCAGTCCTCGGCGCTCCAGGTCAGCCGCCTCCCGGGCCTTGAATTCCTCCACGGTGATGCCTTCGCTGGCCGCACCGTCCGCGTAGTACTCCTCGTCCCAGTCCCCGGCGGTGGCCGACTGGGCCGCAGCGGCGCGCCGGGCGACGCTGTATGGCTCACCGGTCTCGGCCATGCGCTGGCGGATGACGCTCTTCTGGGCCTTGTTCTGAGTCATGATCATGTCTTCCTGGCGAGTCGGCCCGCGTCTGCCCGCCTGGATGTATGACCCGACTGGGAGAATGCACGCGAGTCATGGACCCTTGTCCTCGTCGCCACCACCACGGCGCGGGCCGACCGGTGGCTCGGAAGCGGGCAGGGCGTGCGCTGCCACTGCCCTCCGTTATAGCACCGCGCGGCGCCGTCGGCCAGCGCGTTCGCGGGCGGCGACCGGACGCTGCCGTCACTGGGGACCTGCAGGGCCAGGGCGTCGTGGTCGCGCGAGGACTCACTGAGGGCGCGGGCGGCCAGGGCGAGCCCGGCGGGGTCAGCGAACTGCAGGCGGATGTGACCACCTGGGACGCGGCGCTTGAGCTCGTCCGCGGTCCCCTCGGCGATCAGGTTGGAGCGGATCGCCTGCTGGCCGCCGGTGCCGGCAGCGACCCTTAAGCCGCCAGCGCGCCGCTCTCGCGGGTTCGTCAGTGCCTCGTGGCAGGATCTTCCGCAGGGTTGAAGCCAGGGAGGTATCTGCTTCGTGGGCAAGGCGAGTAGGCAGCGGCGGCTGAGGCAGGAGAGGGAGCGCAAGCAGCGGCGCGCGGCGCAGCCGTCCGCGTCATCGCCGTCCGGCCCGTCGCGACCGCCGCACGAGACCCAGCGGCATGACATCCCGCCTCGGCCGGGGCGCGGGACACGGCGTGACATCCGGTACGAGCCGCCGCCCCAGGCAAAGCAGCCGTCTCAGCGGGAGCTTGCCGCCGTGGGTGTGACCGAGGCCCTGCACGCCCTGGCGCACGGCCTGCAGGACCAGTTCATGGAGTGGGTGGAGGCGCTGGCCGGCCAGCAGCAGGTGCCCGGCTGGGACGCTACCGTCAGCCGTGAGCTGGTCAGTTACCTGGGCGTCTCGGTGACCGGCGCCTGGCGGCACGGCTGGCAGCCCGCTGAGCTGGTGCGGCATGCGGGCCGGGAGATGGGTGACTCGCATGCCCGGATGGCCACCGACATGATCGCCGGCGAGATGCGCGGCTATGCCCGCGCCACAGTGGACGACCGCTGGCTGGCACAGCTGTCCGCCCTCCGGGCCGAGGTGTGGTGGGGGAGCGACGACGCTTACCTCGGCCGGTGGCGTGGCCAGGAGGGGGACAGTCCGCAGGCCACATTGATAACGGCGGTGGAGTTGCTCGTCGTGCTCGGCCACCTGCCGGCGCTGCCCCAGCTATGCCCGCTGCCCGGTACGGTACGGCCCGGTGCCGCGGCCAGGCCGGGCGCTGCGGCCGGTGAGGAGCGGGCCGCGGACGGGCGGATGCTCGGCAAGATCCGTGCCCTCCTCGCGAAGGCGGAATCCACGGAGTTCACCGAGGAAGCCGAGGCGCTGTGCGCCAGGGCGCAGGAGCTGATGGCAAAGTACAGCATCGACCACGCGCTGCTCGCGGCTGAGGCGGGCGGGAAGGACGAGCCAGCTAGCCGGCGGCTGCCGGTGGACAACCCGTACGAAAGGCCGAAGGCGCAGCTGCTCGAGGAGGTCGCCAAGGCCAACCGGTGTCGTGCCGTGTGGTACAAGAGCCTGGGGATGTCGGCGGTGATCGGCTTTCCCGCCGATCTCGACGCGGTTGAGCTGCTGTTGACCTCGCTGCTCGTGCAGGCGAACACCGCGATGCTGCGGGCCGGCGCGAAGCGGGATCGCTGCGGCCGGTCGCGCACCCGGGCGTTCCGCCAGTCGTTCCTCATGTCCTACGCCATCCGGATCGGAGAGCGGCTGGCTGGGGCTACGGGGGACGCGGAACGCCAGGTGGCGGCCGAGGCACCAGGCCGGAATTTGCTGCCCGTGCTCGCTGCCCGGCACCAGGCCGTCGACGACGCGGTCGGTGAGATGTTCGGTGACAGCGTCTCGTATTACCGGACCGGCCGCGTAAGTGACTCCGAAGGCTGGTATTCCGGCCGGGCAGCCGCCGACACGGCGGCGCTGCACGGTCACCGTGAGGTCACCGCCGAATCCGCCTGAGCGCGGGAGGGGGGGTCACGTCCCCTCCGGCAGGCCGAGCCGGGCCGCGACCGCCTGAGGGTCGACGCAGCCCACGATCCACTCGTCGTAGAAGGCACCGTCAAGCCGTACCCGCAGCCCGCGAGGCGTGTCGTGGTGGACCGCGGCGAACAGCCGCTTGGTGCGACCCTGGACAATGCCGACCTCAACGACCCCGGGAATCCGGGTGCCAATCTTCATCCCGGCGCGAATCCCGGCCGGTCCGTGGGCGTCGTCGAGCACCTCCACCCCGCGCACCGCCGAGAGCGGGGCACGAAGGTCGCGGTGGACGCTCTCCACCTTCTCCGCGTTGGAGAGATGCAGTACCAGCTCGCTGCCCTCGACCTGCAGGTTGGCCATCCCTGCCTCCTAACTCGAACAATCCATAGTTATGAACATTACCAGTATTGGGTCGTTCGCGGTAGACTCCAGGTATGGCCAGCGCGGACCTGCTCTTGCATCCGGTGCGGCTGCGCATCGTCAAGGCGTTCCTCGGGGACCGGGCACTCACCACCAAGCAGCTCGCCGCCGAGCTGCCCGACGTGGCCGCCGGCAGCATCTATCGCCACGTCGCCCGCCTCACCGAGGCCGGGGTCCTCCAGGTCGTCGCTGAGCGGCGGGTCCGCGCCACCACCGAGCGCACCTACACCCTCCGGATGTACGCCGCCCAGATGCAGCCCGACGAGACCGCGGCGATGACCATCGACGAGCACGCCAACGCCTTCCTGGCCTACGTAGCCGGGCTGCTCGGCGACTTCGGCCGCTACGCCGCCACCAAGCCCGAGGATCCCGTCAATGACGGCGCCGGCTACCGGGTGGCTGCGATGTGGCTCACCGACGCCGAGCTGGGCGGCTACCTCCGGGAACTCGCCGCGATCAGCCAGTCCCGGCTCGCCAACCCGCCGGGAAAGGGCCGTCGGCGGCGGATGCTCTACACCGTGCTGCTGCCCGCACCGGAGAACCAACGCGACGAGGCCGGCCAGCCACCACCGCGACGAGCGCGAACGCGGAAGACCAAGAAGGAGAGCTCGTGACCTCTACTGGGCCGCAAGCCGTGGCATTGGCAGTCCTCGACCTGGCGCGAGCCGGGCGGTTCGCCGAGATCCGGGACGTCACCATCCGCCTCTACCCGGCCGACAACCACTTCTTCTTTCCCGGCACCGGCCCCTCCAGCCCCGCGGAACTCGCCGCCCCGCAGCACCTCGACCCCCAGCTAGCAGCCGATGTCGGCGACTGGCTGACCGCCAGCGCTCTCTCCTCCGGCCCAGCCTGACCGACCCAATCGACCACGGCGGGCCGCGAGCGCCGCAGGGGCCGCTCAAACACCAGGACGATGCGCTGGGCGTAGATGAGCCCGGCATCGCGGGTCATGGCCGGCCGGCGCCGGGTACCGAGACGGGCAGGGTCAGGATCTCTCCGGTCCGAGGCCCGTCGGTCAGCCGCTGGAGATTAGTGGTGATGCCGTCGGTATTCCGCCACTCGGCGGTCATGATGAACAGGGTTCGCCGGTCCGGGCCACCGAGCATCAGCGCGAACGGTGCCCGGTTCTCGGTGAGTTCGACGCGCTGCAGGACTTCGCCGCCCTCGGCGACGCGGGCAATCGAGTACCCGCCCGCGGAGACCCAGACCGCGCCTTCGGCGTCGAGGCAGATGCCGTCCGGGCCGAGACCGTCGGCGAATACCCGCCGGTTGGACAGCCCTCCGTCTGCGTCGATATCGAACGCGGTGAGCCGGCCGGCGAATGACTCGGAGATGATAAGTGTCCGGTTGTCGGGCGTGATGACCATGCCGTTGGGGAACTGGATGTCGTCAGCGACCTGGCGTAGTTCGCCATCTGCCGTTATGAGCTTGATGTAGCCGGGCTTGGGCGCCTCACCACCTGCGAAGTTGAAGTCCGCGCCGTTGATGTAGATGTTGCCGCGCCCGTCCACGACGATCTCGTTCGCAGCGTGCTCGTCGATAGTGACCATCGACCCGTCGGGCTCCTGGCGCCGTAGCTTGTCTCCGGTCACGAGCAGTCTGCCGTCGGGCAGCCAGTCGATGGAATACCCCATCGGCCGTTGGCCCGTTGCGGACGCGACCTCTCGCTTGCCGTCGAGGCCAACGGCCACGACTTGCCGGTCGATCCAGTTGCAGAACCACAGTCGGCCCTCGTGCCACCGTGGCGACTCAGGAATTCCCAGGCCGCTCAGCAGGACCTTTGGCTCTGACATGACGCCTCCTCATTTCGCCGGCCCGCGCCGGCCGCAGGCCGGCTCTCTACCCACTACACGAACGGCAGCCTGCCGGATCGACAGGGCGAGCTTGCCGATCCGGCTCAAGGGGCGAACACAGCCCCACCCGCACCACTGGCGGGGCCACCGCCGACCCACAAGTGGGCTCAAGCTGTTCATGCCGTCCGCGCCGCCGCGCCAGTCGCAGCGGGCGTGGTCCAGGCTGCGTTGACGGGGAATGTCTCGGCTGGCTCTTGATTTCCGTACCTAGGTACGGGCTTAGGGTGCAGGTGTGACAGCGGGAGAGATCGCACGGCGCGCTGGCGTCAGCGTCGAGACGCTGCGGTACTACGAGCGCCGCCGCCTGCTGCCTGAGCCGGCGCGGACGGCGGGCGGACACCGTCGTTACGACGAGGAGGCGGTGCGCTTTCTGCGTGCGATCAAGGAGGCGCAGGCGATCGGTTTCACGCTCGCGGAGATCGAGGAGTACCTCCGCGTCGTGCAGCGCGGGCGCGTGCCCGCCCCGGAGGCTCTGCGGTCGCGGGTGGCTGTGAAGATCGACGAGATTGACGTGCGCATCGCGGCGCTGCGGCGGATGCGCGATGAACTCGCCCGGATCGTCGGGTGCGCGTGCGAGTCGCTCGACCACTGCACATGCGGTGCCGCTTACCTGGCCCGGCGTGGCCGCGAATCAACGGAGCGCCCGTCGCGGCTGCATGTCACCAACGGCGAGAGTGCGGGCAACACGCTGCGGCAGACCTCGATCGGGGGCGCGGTCCTGCCGTGGCAGGACGTCTTGCACGAAGGACCCGTGCCGACGGGATCGCGGGGCGAGCTGTTGCGGACCCGGGCCGGTTTCCTGTCCGGCTGCGGGTGGGGCAGCAGGCCGGCGATCCTGTCTTCGCTGCAGCGACGCGACCGGCAGTTCCTCCAGGCGCTGCAGGACCGGCGGCAGGTCGTTCTGTGGTTCGAGCATGACCTGTACGACCAGCTCCAGCTCCTGGACGCACTCGCACTGGCATCCACAGCGGCGGGCGCGCCCGAGCTGATCGTCGTCGGCTCATTTCCCGGAAAGCCGTCGTTTCGCGGGCTCGGTGAGCTGACCGCCGATCAGCTTGAGACACTCTGGCCCGCACGCGTCGCGGCAACACCGGAAACCCTCGCCGCGGCCACCTCGGCCTGGGACGCGTTCCGTAGCCCGGAGCCTTCCGCGCTCGTGGCGCACGCAAAGGCCGGCATTCCGCAGCTGCCCTTCATGAGCCCGGCATTGCGGCGGCTCCTCGAGGAGTTCCCGGCGCCGCAGGATGGCCTGTCAGGGACCGAGCGGCGTGCATTGCAGGCCATCGCGGCTGGCGCGACGAGGCCAGTAGCGGTGTTCCTGGCCACGCAAGACCACGAGGCGGCGCCGTTCCTCGGTGACGCCTGGCTCTTCCGTACCCTCGCGGGCCTCGGCGACGGCGAAGCACGCCTGGTCGAGACACAGGCCGGCGAACCGCTGCCAGCCGCCCCGCCGCTTGGCGACGCCCACGCCTTCGCCCGGCTTTCACTCAGGCTGACACGCAGCGGCGAGCGGGTGCTGGAGCAGAAGGCAGACCGCGTAAAGCTGCTGGGCGCCGACCGCTGGGTGGGCGGAACGCACATCACCGCGAGCACGGCATGGCGATGGGATCCAGCGGCGCAGTTGCTCGTCGAGCCAGCGTGAGACCGGGCCCGGCCCTATTCACATGGCGTGTCGCCGCGCGAGACGGACCGGGCGCGGGGGATGGATGTCAGAGCGGGGCCTGACGGTGCGGTCCGGGCTACGGTGGGGGCATGGCAGCGGAGGCTCTGGAGATCACGGTGGGGGACCGGGTCGTGCGGATCAGCCACCCCGGCAAGGTCCTGTTCCCCGAGCCGGGACTGACCAAGGAGGACCTGGTCCGCTACTACATCGCGGTCGGTGACGGGATGCTCCGCGCGATCGGCGGCCGGCCCACGGCGCTGCGACGGTACCCGGACGGGGTGGACGGGGAATTCTTCTTCCAGAAGCGGGCGCCGAAGGGCGCGCCGCCCTGGGTCGAGACCGTCCAGATCCGGTTCCCGAGCGGGCGCGCCGCGGACGAGATCTGCCCCACCGAGACCGCCGTGCTGGCCTGGGCCGCCAACCTCAACGCGATCGAGTTCCACCCGTGGCCGGTGCGCAGGCCCGACGTGGACCATCCCGACGAGCTGCGCATTGACCTCGACCCGCAGCCCGGGACGACATTCCGGGATGCGGTGGCGGCGGCCAGGCTGGCCCGTGAGGTGCTCGACGAGGCCGGCTGCACCGCGTTCGCGAAGACCTCAGGCGGGCGCGGCGTGCACCTCGCGGTGCGGATCGCCGCGGAGTGGGACTTCATCGAGGTACGCCGGGCCGCCATCGCACTGGCCCGGGAACTGGCCCGGCGCCAGCCCAGCCTGGTCACCGCCGACTGGTGGAAGGAGGAGCGCGGCGAGCGGATATTCGTGGACTTCAACCAGGCGGCGCGCGACCGCTCCATGGCCGCGGCCTACTCCGCCCGTGCGACACCAACGGCGACCGTGTCGGCCCCGGTCAGCTGGGACGAACTCGACGACGCGGAACCACAGGACTTCACCATCGTGACGATGCCGGAGCGGTTCGCCCGCGTCGAGGACCCGCACGCCGGGATGGACAAGGCGGTCGGCCGCCTGGATGGGCTGCTGGAGATGTCCGCCACGGACCAGCGTGACCGCGGCCTGGGCGACATGCCCTACCCGCCCGACTACCCCAAAATGCCGGGCGAGCCCATGCGCGTGCAGCCCAGCCGGGCCCGGCCACCGGCCGATTAGCCCTAGCCCGCTCTAGCCTCAAGCACGTTCTTCGTCGTGCAGCGAGGGGGCGTAGGAGATGCCGACGATCAAGCCATCCTCAGTGAGAATCCGGGTCACCGTCTGTCCCCACGGCTCGGTGCGCGCTGGGTGCAGCAGCTCGTAGCCCGCGCGCTGAAGCTCGCTGCCAGCCGCGGCGACGGCTTCTGCGTCCTCGACCTCGAACTCGATTGAGGCCTGGGGGACCACCCGGCCGGCGGGCCACTTCGGCGTGCCGAAGCACGCCTCGGCCGCTTGCGAGAGCGGCCACACGCCGAAGTGCTTGCTGCCGGGGATGTGATCACTGGAGTAGTACTCATCGGCTTCGTACTTCTCCAGCGGCAGGCCGAGGGCGTCCATGAACAGTTTGCGGCTCTGTGGCGGGTCAGCGGCGACGACCGACATGCTCGCGATGAAGAGAACGTTCATGTGGCCCAGGCTACGGGCCGCAGCCGATGACCGGACAGATTGCTTACAGGCGTGTGAGGTCGCCGCTGGAAGGCCCCTGCGGCATAAACGGCTGGTTCGCGTGGGAGTCATTCGTGGGCCGAGTCGCGGGCGCCGCGCACCGTGATGACCATGGCGCCCGCGGTGAACAGCAGGGCAGCGCAGAGCGCCGCGCCGTGGTCCTGCGGGGGTCGGCCGGGCCACACCCAGGGCGTCGCCCACGCCGCGCCGACGGCGTACGCGGCCAGCATCCAGAAGGAGAGCGGACCGACCCAGGCCAGGCCGCCGCCGGCCAGGGCGGCGGCGAGCAGAGCGATGCCGGTCATCCCGGCCAGGTCACGCAGCAGGCCGAGGTAGCCGTAGTCCAGGTGCGCGGCGGCTGACCCGGCGGCGAGCACACCGAACGCGACGGCGGTCAGCGCTACCGCGGTACCCAGGCGCAGGAAGGGCAGCCATCGCCCGGTGGCGCGCTCCGGTTCACCGAACGGGCTGCGGCTGGTCATGCCGATCACCGCGGCCGCGGCGGCCTCGATGAGCAGCGGGAGCTGCCGGGCCGACTCCCCGCTGCCCGCCGGTGTCCAGTGCAGCATGATCCGCAGCGCGACCGCGCATCCCGCCAGCACGAGCAGGCAGGCCGGGACGCCGCGGCTGGCCAGGTGCAGCCGGATCAGGCGGCCGGGCCGGGCCACCCGCAGCGGCCGCGCGGTCGTGATCACGGGATCTCCGCGAGGGTGATCCGGCCGGCCCGCAGGGCGGGCAGGTGGGCGGCCAGCCAGGCGTGCCGCACGGGCGCCGGCTGCCCGGCGAACCGGACGGCCGCGGCGTAGGTGGGCGAGCCGGGCGCCGGCCCCGGTACTCCGTTGCCGGGCTGCCGGACGTTGGCCTGAGCCGGGGCGATCAGCGGCACGCCCGCGACCTTCAGCATGGCGGCCGCGATGGCCCGCTGGGCCGGGCCGTCGGCTCGGTGACCACCGTAGATCATGGCCCGTATGATCGTCGCCGCCACCGGTGACCGCAGCTCGCCGGTCAGATCAATACCCGCCACCAACGGCAGGACGTTCGGGTTCAGGTCGAGCACCGGGGGGTGGCCACCGATGGCCGGCCCCCCAGCGATGCTGATGTTGCCGGCGCCGTCGGCGCCGAAGGACTTGTTGCCGCTGGCGAAGTCCTGCGGGGTAGCCGGGCTGAACACGACGCGGACCGGTGCGCCGGGAAGGCCGGCCACCTGGCTGAGCACCGGCTCAACGGCGGCGGCCAGCGCGGGCAGCAGCGCCCGGAAGGCTGGGTGTACGCACAGCGGGATGGCGGCCGCGGCGTCGCAGGCCGGGGTGTACGTGATCAGCCGGCCCCCGGGCGCGCCGTCCAGGGCGGGAATGACGATGCCCTGCGCCGTCTGGCGCGCGGTGCTGGCCAGGGCCAGGCTCCCGCCCGTGGCCGCCAGTCCGGCGAGCGCGATCACCGCGCCAGCGCGGCGCAGCCGCCGGCCACCCGCGGCGGGCGGCAGCGCGAGGACGCCCAGCGCGGCCGCGGTCACCCCGGCCAGGAACATGATCTGCACAATCGAGACGCCCGCGTGGAACGGGAAGAAGATCCCGGTGCCGGGCACGGTGGAGTCCCGGGCGAAGGTGACCCGGCCCCACTGCTGGTTCCGCTGTAGCGCCAGCACGCCGATCTGCGGGGCGAACAGGGCCCCGATCGCGACCAGGGGGGCGGTGAACCGGCCTGGGAAGATGGCACCGAACGCGAATCCGGCCGCGCTGAACGCCACGACGGCCGCGGCGCCGACGCCGGGTAGCCACCAGATGGGGCCGCCCCAGGTGGCCTGCCGGGCGGTGGCCACGAAAACCACCGCGACGCACGCCGCGTAGAAGACCAGCGCCCAGGTGGCGACCGCGGCCCAGGCGGCCAGCTGGCGGGCCCAGCGCGGCCGGGACGTGGTCGCCATCAGGTCGGTGAGGTGCCGGCGGCCGTCGCGAGTGGCCACCCAGGCGGCCACTGCGGCCACGATCCCCCCGGTCAGCTCCACCTGGATCTGCAGGTCGATGCTCCGCACCGCCCACAGCGGCGGATGGCTGAGGTCGTTGCGCAGCTCGGTGAAGGCGAGCAGTACGGCCAGCAGTGGCAGCATGGCCAGCATCGTGCTGCGGCGCAGCTCCAGGCGCAGCATCCGGCCCGCCGCCGGCCAGGGACGCGCGGCGCGCGGCGGCCGGGGCCGGGCCGGGACTCCGGTGGCGGTCATGACCGGGCCTGGGCCAGTACGGCGCTGTAGCCGCGTTCCAGCGGCGCGTCACCGGCCGCCGCCGTCCCCTCGCCCCGGACGGTCAGTTCTCCCGGCGTGCCGTGGAAGACGATTTTCCCCTCATCCATCAGCGCGACCTCGGTGCAGGCGGCGCCGACGTCCTCGACCAGATGGGTGCTGACGATCACGGTGGCGCCCTGGCCGAGGTCGCGGAGCAGGGCCCGGAACGCCATCCGCTGCTCAGGGTCCAGCCCGGCGGTCGGCTCGTCCAGCAGCAGCAGCTCAGGGTCGTTGACGATGGCCTGCGCGATCCCCACTCGGCGCAGCATCCCCCCCGACAGGGTCCGCAGCTTCGCCTTCGCCTGGCGGCCCAGATTCACCCGCTCGACCGCGGCCGCCACCGCGGCGGGTATCCGCGCGGTGGGCATCTCCTTCAGCAAGGCGAAGTACTCGACGAACTCCACCACCGTGAAACCCGGGTAGTAGCCGAGGTTCTGGGGCAGGTACCCGAGCCGGCGCCGGATTTCCCTCCGTGGCCCGTAGGAGCCGGGATCGCGGCCGAGCAGCCGCAGGGTTCCCGAGGTGGGCGGGATGACGGTGGCCATCATCCGCAGCAGGGTCGTCTTGCCCGCGCCGTTCGGGCCGAGCAGCCCGAACACCCCCGGGCCGGCGGCCAGGTCCACCCCGGCCACGGCCTGGGTCCGGCCCAGCCGCCGGGTCAGATCGGTGATCTCGACATTCATGACGTCCCTCTCTGAATGCGGGTTGCGTACACGACGACCGCGGCGCAGCACGCCGCGAAGACCAGGTAAGGAATGACCAGGGCCGGGTCGCTGACCGCGGCGGTGAACTGCCCGGCCGCGGCGCGCCCGGACAGGACCGTGATCGCCCAGCCGGCCAGGCCCGCGGCCACACCCACATTCGCCGACCGGGCCAGGGTCGCGGCGGCCAGCGCGAGCGCCGAGACGGCGGTCATCGGGACCAGCCAGCCGAACGTGACCCCCGCCGCGGCCCCCGACGCCGCCGACGCGGCGATGCCGAGCACGGCGTCGAGGGCGAACACCCCCAGCGCCCGGACCAGCAGGACCATCCGGTCGCTGACCGGCATGCTGCGCGACAGCTCCCAGGCCGGGTCGATGCCCGGTCCGTAGGCGTAGGCGATGCCCGCCCCGGCGACCGCGGGGGCCAGCAGCGCGACCAGCGGCTGGCCCGCGCTCAGCGTCGCGGCGGCTCCCGCGCCGAGCACCGCGGCGCTGGCGATCAGCCAGGGCAGCAGCAGAGATGGGGTGGTCAGCAGCGCCCGGGCCAGGCCAGGCGAGCGCAGCAGCCACCCGGCCAGCCGCTCCAGCGGCCCCGGGGTGCGGCGCCATACCTCGGCGGCCACGCCGGCCCACACCCGGCCCAGGTCGACGTCGGACGGCGGTACAGCCCCCCGCCCGGGCCGCGCCGCGTCCCCGGCCTGCTGGCCAGCGCACATGTCGCTCATCTCGGTCCTCCCTCCGCCGCCGCCGGGCCACCGTGCAGTGCCGCCCGCAGCCGCCGCCGGGCCCGGTGCGCGCGGCTTTTCACCGTGCCCGCCGGTACGCCCATCAGTTCGGCTACCTCCGCGACCGGCCGGTCCTCCACATAGAGCAGCCGCCACACCTCGCGTTCCGGGCCGCCGGCCGGCCCGAGCGCCTCGACCGCAGCGGCCAGATCCGCCCGCGACTGGGCCACCTCCGCCGGATCGCCCGCACCGGCCATGTCCAGCTGCGCCAGGGCCTGGATCAGCGAGCTGGCCCGGCCGCGGCGGCGCAGCCACAACGCGGCCTGCCGGCGGGCGATGCCCCACAGCCAGCCGCCGTCAGCGCCCTCCGGCCGGTACCGGCCCGCCCCGCGCCAGATGGCCAGGAACGTCTCCTGCAGCACGTCTTCCACGTCAGCGGCGGGCAGCATCACGCGCAGCCGGGCGGCCAGCCACGGCGCGTCCCGGGAAAACAGCTCCCGCAACGCGGCGTCATCACCGGCTGCCACCCGCACGATCAGCTCATCGTCCATCGCTTCTCTATTGCGCTGCGGCGGCATCCGGTTCACGGCGGACATCAGATTCTTTCGGCGGAACCCAGGGGATCCGTCAGTACGGGGGCTGTGGACTCCCGCACGACCTGCTCGGTAGCCAGCTCCACGGGCCTGCACCCGCTATCGGCGCAGCTAACGCGAAAGTTATCCGTAAAGTTTCGAAACTGCTAGCGCCCGGTCCAGGACTACTACCAGGCGTTTCTCGCGTCTGGGGTAGCTGCGGGCGGCGTCAGCAGCTTCACGGTCATGCTCGCCCACGGCGGCCCTGGCCCGCCGGCGCGGGTCCCTAATCGTCATGCAATGCCTTGAATCAGGCATTTGATGCGGCATAGTCTCGTTGCCGCGAGGAACTTCTAGACCTGATGCCAAATTTAACCCGTTATAAGGCTTATGCGGTCCGGGGGCGATAGGCCGCGCTGTGCCGACGGCAGTGCGTTTCTCCGCCGACGGTGCTGACGTGTTCCGGCACCTCCACCCGGGCTCAGCGGAGAGGTAGCCCATGCCCGTCGCCGTGACCGGTGATGGCGTCACCATGGCCGACGAGCCATTGGAGTTAGCCGAGGAACTGCCCGCCCAGTTCGGCCTGGACTGCCTCCGGGCCGGGATCCGGCCAGCCGGCCGATCGGCGGCCACGCGATGACGCCCGCGGCCCAGCCGGTCACCGGGAACCGGGCCCTCGGCTGGCGGGCCGGGGCCAGCCCCCCCGCGTTCGACCCACGGCAGATCGCGGCGTACCTACAGCAGGTCCGCGAGCCCCTGCACATCGTGAGCGGCGGGCCAGGCGCGGGCCTCGGCGTCGCCCCCGGCGGCGGGATCGCCGCTGCCGCCGGGGACTTCCAGCTCGTGGGCCTGCTTCCGCCGCTGTACCCGGAATGGCTCGGCGACCGGGCGTTCTGCGAGGCACACGAGGTGCGTTTCCCGTACGTGGCGGGGGAGATGGCCAACGGAATCGCCACCACCCGGATGGTGATCGCGCTGGCCCGCGCCGAGATGCTGGGCTTCTTCGGAGCGGCCGGTCTCGCCCTTGAGAGCGTCGAACGCGCGGTGCATGAACTGTCCGCCGTGCTCGGCGGCCGGCCTGGCTGGGGGGTGAACCTGATCCACTCGCCAGCCGAACCCGCGCTCGAAGAGGGAGTTGCTGACCTGCTGCTGCGCCGCGGGGTCCGAAGGATCTCGGCGTCGGCATTCATGGAGATCACCCCGGCGCTCGCCCGGTGTGCGGCCGCCGGGCTAACGCTGGATCCCGCTGGCCGGATCGTCCGGCCGGTGCACGTATTCGCCAAGGTCTCCAGGCCTGAGGTGGCCGAGAAGTTCATGTCGCCCGCCCCGGGCCAGGTGCTGGCCGCGCTGGTGGCCCGTGACCAGCTCACCGAGAGCGAGGCCCGGCTGGCGGCCCGGGTGCCTGTCGCCGAGGACGTCACGGTCGAGGCGGACAGCGGCGGCCACACGGACAACCGGCCGCTCGGTGCGATCCTGCCGGCCATCCTCGCGCTGCGCGACACGCTTGCCGCCCGGTTCGGGTACGAGGGCCCGATCCGGGTCGGCGCCGCCGGGGGACTGGGCAGCCCGCAGGGGGTCGCCGCCGCGCTGGCGCTGGGCGCGGCGTACGTGCTGACCGGCTCGGTCAACCAGCTCGCGGTCGAGTCCGGGGTGTCGGACGACGCACGCGCGCTGCTCGCGCAGGCCGACCTGGCCGACGTGACGATGGCGCCCGCCGCCGACATGTTCGAAATGGGCATCCAGGTCCAGGTGCTGCGCCGGGGCACCATGTTCGCCGCCCGAGCACGCCGGCTGTACGACACGTACCGCGGCTACCCATCGATCGAGGCGATCCCCGCCGGGCTGCGCGGCACGCTGGAACGGGATGTCCTGCACGCCACGCTCGATGAGATCTGGGCCGAGACGCGGAGCTTCTGGCAGCAGCGGGACCCGGCGGAGGTGGGCCGCGCCGAGCAGGACCCCAGGCACCGGATGGCCCTGGTGTTCCGCTGGTATCTGGGGAAATCCAGTCGCTGGGCGATCGATGGCGAGACGGCCCGGCGGGCCGACTACCAGCTGTGGGCCGGACCCGCGGTGGGCGCGTTCAATCGCTGGACCGCCGGGAGCTTCCTCGCCGCGCCAGCCGAGCGCACCGTCACCCAGATCGCGCTCAACCTGCTGGAGGGCGCCGCCGTGGTCACCCGTGCGCACCAGGCGCGCACCTACGGGGTCCCGATCCCGCCCGAGGCTTTCACGTTTGTCCCGCGCCGACTGGCCTGACCTGCTGGCAGTCGGCACCGAGCGCTCAGGAGGATGCATGGCAGCCGATGCGATCGCACGTCAGGTGCCCATCGCCGTGGTCGGGGCCGGCGCCTTCATGCCGGGCTCGGCCGATCTGGACGGCTTCTGGCGCAACGTGCTCACCGGCCGGGATCTGATGACGGACGTGCCGGCCAGCCGGTGGCTCGCCGAGGACTACTACGACCCCGACCCGCGAGCTCCCGACAAGACGTACGGCCGGCGGGGAGCGTTCCTGTCCGGGATGGACTTCGACCCGGTGCGCTACGGCATCCCGCCGAACACCCTGCCGTCGATCGACACCAGCCAGCTCCTCGCCCTGATGATGGCCGACCAGGTCATCGCGGACTGCGCGGCCGGCTGGCCAGCGGACCGGGAACGGGTCAGCGTGCTGCTCGGCGTCTCATCGCTGCACCTGGTGGTCGAGGCGACGGCCCGGCTGCACCGCCCGGTCTGGCTCAAGGCGCTCCGCGAGCACGGGGTGGACGAGCCGCAGGCCCAGTCGATCTGCGACAGCATCGCGGCCCACTTCGTGCCCTGGCAGGAGGAGACATTTCCCGGGCTGCTCACCAATGTGGTAGCGGGCCGGATCGCGAACAAGTTCGACCTCCACGGCACCAACCACACCACCGACGCGGCGTGCGCCAGCTCGCTGGCCGCGCTCTACTCCGCTGTCGCGGAGCTGTCGCTGCTCCGCTCTGACCTGGTGATCACCGGCGGGGTGGACACGATGAACGACATCACCATGTACACGTGCTTCTCCAGGACGCCCGCGCTGTCACCGACCGGCGACTGCCGGCCCTTCTCTGACGCGGCGGACGGGACGATGCTCGGCGAGGGCGTTGTCATGTTCGCGCTCAAGCGGCTCACCGACGCCGAGCGTGACGGTGACCGCGTGTACGCCGTCATCCGCGGCGTGGGCACCTCCTCCGACGGCCGGGGTACAGCCATCTATGCGCCGTTGCCAGCCGGTCAGGTGCGCGCGCTGCGGCGCGCGTATGAATCGGCCGGCTACGGACCGGAGACGGTCGAGCTCGTCGAGGCGCACGGCACCGGCACGAGCGCCGGCGACTCGGCCGAGTTCGCGGCGCTCAGTGAGGTCTTCGGCGCGTCCGGCCGGCCGGACCGGCAGTGGTGCGCGCTTGGCTCGGTCAAGTCGCAGATCGGTCATACCAAGGCCGCCGCCGGTGCGGCGGGGCTGCTCAAGGCCGTGCTTGCGCTCCATCACCAGGTCCTGCCGCCCACGATCAAGGTCGACCGGCCCAATCCCTCGCTCGGGCTGGAGAGCAGTCCCTTCTACCTGAACACCGTGGCGCGCCCGTGGGTCCGGCCAGCAGGGCCGGACCACGGGCATCCGCGCCGTGCCTCCGTGTCGAGCTTCGGCTTCGGCGGCACCAATTTTCACGTCACAGTGGAGGAGTACACGCAGGCCCCCGGGGCGATAGCAAGCACTGGGTCGATAGCAAGCACCCGGTCCATAGCAAGCACTGGGTCGATGGCGGGCCCCGCCCGGCGCCTGCCGGTCGCCCCGACGGAGCTGGTGCTGCTCAGCGCCGGATCCTCAGCCGAACTCCTCGCGCAGGGCAGGCAGCTTGACCTCGGACGCGCACTGACCGACCTCGCCCGCCAGTCGCAGCAGAACTTCCGGCCCACGGACCACGCACGGCTGGCCGTCGTGGCCCACGACCCTGACGACCTGGCCGCGAAGCTCGGCGCGGCCGCGGCGCGGATCGAGGCCGGCGACGCCCTTCCTGAGCACGGCATGGTTCACTACGCCGCCCGCCCGGTGCCGTCCGGGCGGGTCGGCTTCCTCTTCCCCGGGCAGGGCGCCCAGTACGTCGGCATGGGCGGCGACCTGGCCATGCACGTGCCGCGGGCGCGCATGGCGTGGGACCGCGCCGCCGGGATCGACCTCGGTGACGTTCCGCTGCACCGCACGGTCTTCCCGCCGCCGGCCTTCACCAGTGCCGACCGCGCCGCCCAGGAGGCGCGGCTGACCGAGACCCAGTGGGCGCAGCCCGCGCTCGCCGCGGCGAGCCTGGCGCTGCTCGATGTGCTCGGCGCGCTGGGACTCACGCCCGACTGCGTAGCCGGCCACAGCTTCGGCGAGCTGGTCGCGCTGCACGCCGCGGGCGCGTTCGACGCGGATACCCTCGTCCGGCTGGCCCGCAAGCGGGGCGAGCTGATGCGCAGCGCGTCGTCCTCCGCCGGAGCGATGCTCGCGGTGGCGGCCACCCGGGACCAGGCCGAGTCCGCCGTGGCGGGAATGCCGGACGTGTGGGTCGCCAACCACAACGCGCCCCGGCAGGTGGTCCTGGCCGGAACCGTGCAGGCGATCGAGGCCGTCGCGAGCCGGCTCGCCGCCGGGGGGACAGCCACGGCCCGGCTGAACGCGGCCACCGGCTTCCACAGCCCGCTGGTCGCATCGGCGAGCGAGCCGCTGCTGGAGTTCCTGCGCCAGGCCGATGTGCGCGCTCCGGTGCTGGATGTATATGCGGGCCGTGATGCTGGGGTGTACTCAGCCGACCCGGACGAGGTGCGCAAGGGCCTCGCGGCCCAGATCACGGCGCCGGTGGAGTTCGCCGAGGTGATCGAGGCGATGTACGCGCACGGCGTGCGGACATTCGTCGAGATCGGCGCGGGTGCGGCGCTCACGGGCCTGGTCGGCCAGATCCTCGGCGAGCGCGAGCACGACGCGGTCAGCCTCGACCGCAGGGGACAGCACGGGATCACGAGCCTCCAGGACGGACTCGGCCGGCTGGCCGTCGGCGGCCTGGCCATGGATTTCGCGTCGCTGTGGGACGGCTGTGCCCCGGTCGGCGAGAATGCAGCGGAGAATCGCGCGGCGGCGGCGGCGGCGACGGCGACGGTCACAATCGATGGCGGTAATTACGGACGGCCCTATCCGCCGGGCGCCGGCCGCACCGCCGCCGTGCCGCCTGCGGCATTCCCGCCTGCGGCGGCTCTGCCCACGGCCACCCCCGTCATCCCAGCCGCCGCTGCCCCGGTCGTCCCGGCCCCAGTCGTCCCGGCCCCAGTCGTCCCGGCCCTCCCCGCCCGGGCCGACGAGGCCTGGCTGCGGCTCATCGAGGATGCCCAGCGGCAGATGGCGGCGGCTCAGGCCGATTTCCAGCGCACTATGGCCGAGAGTCATCTCAGCTACCTGCGGCTGGCCGAGACCGCGCTGACGGGACTGCTCGCTGCAGGTGGCGGCGAGGCACCTTCGGTCCCGCCGTTCCCTGCGCTGTCACCGGCGGCGCTGTCACCGGCGGCGCTGCCGCCCGCAGGCTCTGACGGCCTGCCGCCCGCCAGCCTCGCTGTGCCGCCGCCGGTCAGCGCGCCGAACGGCCAGGTGGGCGGTCCAGCCGCCGGACAGGACGCCGCCGGCCCCGGACGGCAGGACCGGCCGGAGGGGATGGACGCGGAGAGCATCGGAGCGATGCTGCTGGAGGTGGTCGCGGACCGGACCGGTTATCCGGTCGAGATGCTCAACGTCGACATGGAACTGGACACGGACCTCGGAATCGACTCGATCAAGAAGGTGGAAATCCTGTCCGCGGTCCGGGAGCGGATCGGCGACCTGCCCGGCGACCTCGCGGCGTTCGCTACCCTGCGGACACTGCGTGCGATAGCGGAACGGGTCAGCGAGGTTGCGCCTGCGGTGAGCCCGCC
>JAWWPY010000282.1:0-47651 GCA_033854735.1 Streptosporangiaceae bacterium
TTCCCGCTCTCGCCGCGCGCGAGGCAGGTCACTGCGTGACCGCGGCGCACCGCCTGGCGGGCGGCCTCGCGGCCGAGCCAGGCTGTACCGCCCAGCACCAGGATCTCCATTGCACCAATGAAGCACCTGTAGCCGGGCGTGCGCTATTGCGTACGCCACCGGCGCAACGAGCGCGCCGGTCGGCCGGGGCTGGCGGGGCTCAGATTTTCCCTTTGGCGCGTCGCCCTATGCCGTCCCGATCGCCCGGTTCCGTACCGGAGCGAAGTTGATCATCTTCCAGGCGTCCTGGCTTCCCGGGTGAACCGCCCGCGGGCTGTCGGCCGGAGAGTTCGCCGGGCGGCCCGGGCCGCCTCTGCATGCATTACATTTTGGGTGAATCGAGACGAGCAGGCTGCGGCGAGGAGGGTCTAATGAGCGGACCGGGCCGGCCCGGGGACGCGGTTGCCACGGACATCGCGCACCCGGCCCGGGTGTATGACTACTGGCTGGGCGGTAGGGACAACTACGCTGCCGACCGGGCCGCTGGCGATCAGGTACTCGCGGTGATGCCGGAGATCTTGGACACCGTGCGCGGTAATCGGCAGTTCCTTGCGCGTGCGGTCGGGTCCCTGCGCGATGCCGGGATCCGCCAGTTCCTCGACATCGGCAGCGGGCTGCCAAGCAGCCCGAATGTGCATGAGATCGCCCAGGCGGGCGGTACGGGCGCGCGCGTCGTGTACGTGGACCACGACCCGGTGGTGTGCTCGTATGCGCGGGCGCTGATGGTGAAGAACGACCGGACTGCGGTCGTCCAGGCCGACCTGCGCGATGTGGACAAGGTGCTGGCCGGGGCGGGGGAACTGCTCGACCTCACGCAGCCGGCGGGGCTGCTGTTCGTCGGGTGCCTGCATCACATCGTCGACGCCGACGACCCGGCCGGCGTCGTGGCCCGGTACCTGGCGGCGCTCGCGCCCGGCAGCTACCTGGTCATCTCACATGCCACGGATGAGCGCTCGGCGGAGAAGATGCGCGCGAACGCCGAGGTGGCCGACAACAGCGGCACTGTGCTCATCCCCCGCGGCAGGGATGCGATCTTGCGCATGTTCAACGGACGCGATCTGGTCGATCCCGGGCTGGTCCTGGTCTCCTACTGGCGGCCAGACGGTGGCGATCCGGGACCGAACGCTGACCGGGCCTGGGCCTACGGCGGCGTCACGGCCCTGTAGGTGGCGCTGGCGACGATCCTGCAGGCCTATACCGGGGGTCCGATGATGAGGTGATCGAGGCGGCGATCATGGACCGGCGCTGGCAGCTGGTGCTGGACTGCCTGGACGCGGACCGTCCGCCGTTTCGCGAGGGGCGAGGACTCAGCGGGCGGGAGCCGGCTCGGACGACGGCCGCCACTCCCGCCTGATCAGCCCGTAGACCCACGAGTCAGAGACCTCGCCGTTCACGACGCAGTCTTCCCGCAACGTCCCTTCACGCACGAAGCCGAGCTTCTCCAGCACGCGGGCAGATGCCACGTTGCGTGTATCGGTCTCAGCCTGGACGCGATTCAGGTCCAGCGTGTCGAATGCCCACCGCAGCAAGACGCGCGCGGCCTCCGTCGCGTAGCCGTGGCCCCACGCTGCATCGTCGAAGCAGTAGCCGAGCGACGCGCTGCGGTAGTCCGGATTCCACCGGTTCAGGCTGCACCAGCCGATGAACGCCCCGTCGGAGACACGATCCACGGCCAGCCGGGCCCCGGTGCCCCCCTCTGCCATCTGCCGGCAAGCCGTGATGAACCGCTCGGCGCGCACGCGTTCGCTCCACGGCGGCGCGTCCCAGTAGCGCAGCACGCAGGCGCTGCTGTGCAGCGCGAAGAGGTCGTTCGCATCCGCGTCGTCGAAGGGACGCAGCCGGAGGCGAGCGGTGTGCAGCGTGGGGGTGGGCAGCGACGTGCCCGTCATGTTCCGCGGCCGAGCAGAACGGCGGGGATGTGCGCGGTTGGCGCAGGACCATCCGTCACACGCTGTGGTCCTCGAGAGGCCTGGACGTCACGCCGGTCCAACGCTCCCCGCCAGCCCACCGGCAGTAGGTCCACCGCTGACAGGCCACGTCCATGATCGTGGTGTCTGAGAGTGGCACCTCGTGCTCTCATAGGCGGAATCACCTCAATTGTCATATCGGAAAGAGGCTCCGCGTCAGCGCGGGGTGAGGACGCAGAATTCGTTGCCCTCCGGGTCGGCCAGGACCGTCCACGGGACGTCGCCCTGGCCGAGGTCGATGTCGGTGGCGCCGAGAGCCCGCAGCCGGGCCACCTCCGCCTCTTGATCGTCACCGGAGTAGGGCCGGAGGTCGAGATGAACGCGGTTCTTCACGGTCTTCATGTCAGGCGTGCGGAGGAATTGGAGATACGGCCCGACACCCTTGGCCGAGCGCAGCACCGCGTGATCGTCGGTCACCTGGTGCAGGGTCCAGTCCATCGCCTGGCCCCAGAACCGGGCCATGGCCCGCGGATCCGCGCAGTCGACCGTCACCGCAGCCACTGGCCCGGTGTCCCGGCCCCCTGGCCAGGGCGCCAGCACGCAGAACTCGTTGCCCTCCGGGTCGGCCAGGACGGTCCATGAGACGTCGCCCTGGCCCAGGTCGGCGGGCGTCGCGCCGAGATCCTGCAGGCGCGCGACCAGGTCCGCCTGATGGGCTGCAGAGGTGGTGGCGAGGTCGATGTGCACGCGGTTCTTCACCGTCTTGGGTTCCGGGACGGCAATGACGTCGATGCAGACGGCGACGGGGTCGGGATAGGCGAAGCCCACGGGTTCAAGGTTGGTCACGCCGGGTTCCTCACTGTCAACACCCCAGCCGAGCACCTCCGCCCAGAACCGGCCGACCGCGGAGTCATCCCGAGCATTCATCGCAAGCTGAACAAGCCGCAGCGCCATGCAGCCAACCCTATGCTCAGCTGGCTGAATGTAATGAACCGGTCGGAGGGGCCATAGACCATCCCCGTGGACGCCAACCGCTGACGAACCTCATCCCGCACATGCGGACGTTTGCCTCTGCGGTGCGGTCATCTACCCCGACGCGCCTAACTTTAGGTCTGGACAACGCCACCGCGCCAGTGCCGAAAATCGGTGCCTTCGAGACCGTCGTTCGCGAGACGGAAGGCCGTGCGGAACTCATGTCCCATCAAGAGGTGCTTGTGCAGCAATGTCTGGAGAAAAAGAGACGCGGCGGCACCGTGGGCTTCTCTGAACGGAGCCACCAGAGTCACATCAGCGGAATTTCGTAAACGAAACCACGACGAAAAATTGCTGAGAATACGAAAAGCACGATGAGAACCTACAATATTCGTGTAGGTTCTCATCCTTTCTGTCACCTGGCATTGCACTGACCTGGCCCGCGGCGGACCGTCTCATCGATCTGTCGTCGGGTTTTTCGCATTGATCTGTCATTTTCCTCGCCGATCGGGTACGGCGCCCACCCGAATCTGGCCGTCGGCGACCATCGGACTGGAGCCCCGGCCGTCGGCGCCTGCCGACTATGGCGCGACCATCTTAGTCTGGCGTGTCCGGCTCAGGGGTCCTTTGAAGCGCGGGATGTGCGGCAGGCAACGGTGCAACGCGGATTTCGCAGTCGCGATCCTTGTCATCTCCGGCCGAATCGATTTGGGGACGCTCTTGCCGGAACCGGCCCCCGGCACGCGCGTTTTCTTTCTCCGCTCGGCCGCCTCCGAGGTGATTCCCTCACTGCGGTGACCGGGAACGTAGCGGTCGCGTCCAGGTCCTGTCCTACGTCGGCACTCTCACCGTCACAGTCAGTGCAGACATCGGCGCCTTCCCCAGACTCCGAAGTTGTCGCCGACAAGGACGAGCTTGACGCGCTAACACAGCGTCAGCACATGACCCAGAGCCTCTCTCAGAGCGCCGGGAAGGATGAATGCGACCTATGCAGGCCGAGAAGAACATCGCTACTGGGCACGCCGCCTGACTCCGCTTCCCGCCATAGCGGATCCGTGGGCTTCCCCGCTGGCAAGCTCCGCCACGCCCGGTGAGCAGATGCAGGACCTTCGGCACTGGCTGGCGGCATGCGCGGAACCAGGCTGGAAGCGTGGTCAGGGTGGCCGCATTGAGGGGATGTGGCCGAGATGGCTGACATTGCAAGGCCAACCAGGCACGAACTCGCCGCTGAGCTTCGCGATGTCGTCCACGATCTGCCAGCGTTGGTGACGGCCCCGCTGTACCGCAGATGGCACCTGCACTGGGGCGCCACCCCGGCCGAGGTCGCCGGGTCAATGCCCGGTGACGCGCTGTTGCCGCGCGCCCAGTTCAGGGCGACGAGGGCGATCACGATCGACGCGCCACCGGAGGCGGTCTGGCCGTGGCTGGTGCAGGTCGGCTGCCTGCGAGCCGGGTTCTACAGCAATGACCTGCTCGACAACCTCGGCCACCCCAGCGCCACGACGATTCTGCCCGGCCTGCAGCACCTGCAGGCCGGCCAGTGGGTGCCGATGTCCCCGGCAGCCACGCCGACGGACCGCACTGCGCTCAAGGTGCACTCGTTTGAGGCTAACCAGTGGCTGCTGTGGACCAAGCCGGACAGCACGTGGGTGTGGCGGCTGACGCCCGCCGGCGACGGCGGGACCCGCCTGGTCACCCGCATCCACGCCGTGTACGACTGGCAGCACCCGCTGATGGCGCTGCTGGGCGTCCTTTTGATGGAGTTCGGCGACTTCGCCATGCTCCGCAGAATGCTCCGCGGGATCAAGGCGCGGGCCGAGTCACTCGCCCGGAACGCCAGCCGGACCGGACGGTCACTATGAGCACCCCACGGCCGGCCGGGACCTTGACCCCCGCCCGGCGCCTCCCCATCCCAGGGTCCCGCTCTTCCCCCGCTGATGGCGACGACGACAGCACCGGCACCCCGCCGGCCCGTCGGCGCGCCGGGCGGACCGGTCTTCTTCTGCTGGTGGGGCTGGCCGCGGTTGGTTTCACCACGGTGTACCTCATCTCCGACCTGATCGAGGTGGCCCAGGGCGGCTTCTCGACGTTCCGGCTCTCGCTGACCTATGCCGGAGAAGCGGCGATTCCGCTGTTTGTTATCGGCCTGTACGCGGTGCAGCGTCCCCGGATCGGCCGGCTCGGATTCTTCGGTGCGGTGGCCTACGCCTACTCTTATGTGTTCTTCACCAGCACCGTGGTCTACGCGCTCATCGCCGGGACCCCGAACTACACCGCACTGGTCAAGGTTTTCGGCGCCTCGATGACCGTGCACGGGCTGATCATGCTCGCCGGCGGCCTGGCCTTTGGCCTGGCCGTCGTGCGGGCCGGGGTGCTGCCGCGCTGGACCGGCGTATGCCTGATGGCCGGGGTGGTGCTGGTGGTGGCCGCGTCAGGGCTTCCTGACATCGCGCGGACTGTGGCCGCTGCGGTCCCCGACACGGCCTTCATCGGCATGGGGCTCGCCTTGCTGAGCGGACGCATGAAGCCGGGCGCCCGGCAGGCACGCTCCACGGTGACGCACCCGAACCACGCCCCATGACAGCGGATCCCCTGGCAATTGCTGCAACTGTTAGCCCTACGGGCAGCAGGAGATGTTGTTCTGGCGCTGGGTCGGCCTGGCATCCGGCTAATACTCCGGGCCCTTCGACACGCCGGGATGGGACCTTCCGCTCTGTTGGGTCGAAGGCGTCTGGCGGACAGTGGCTGCAGGATTCCCCGAGATCGGACTGCCCGTTATGAATGCACTCGTCAATCACGGTCCCGAGCGCAAGACCTCCGAAGGCACACGCCAATCGGCGACGTCTGCGGACGCGGCCATCCGAGGCGGACGCCCCTCGGCGAAGCGCATCCCACGGTTCGATGCTTCGGCTTTGTCGGGTTGTGATGAGCCTGTCCGCCGGTACTTCACGCACGCGATTGCTCACGGAACGCCCCTTGAGCCGCGCATGAGGCTGCAGATGACGGGACGTATCAAAGTCGGTCTTTGGTTGCCATTCACGGCCCAGCAGGACTGCGATGGATCGTCATTCATCTGGCGCGCTCAGGTCCCTCGCCACGTACGGTTCCTGACGGTGACCGACAGCTATGACAACGGGCGGGCGACCATCGACGGCGCGCTGCTCGGTGCTATACGCATGTTTCACTCCGACGATCAGAACATCGTCCGCTCGGCGGCAGCCCGAGCAGCCACCGAAGGAATCCTCACGCCAATCGGGCTCCTGCCGAGTCCAACTCACATCTGGCACGCGGAGAGCGACAACGAGATCACCGTCGACCTCGCCTTGGCGCCCGAACGCCCCGCGTTGCACCTGACCATCGACAACGACGGAGCTGTCCAGTCGGTCAACCTTCAGAGGTGGGGCGACGCCGGACAGAAGGCCTTCGGCTACATCCCCTTCGGAGGAGACATCCTCGCGGAGAAGCGATTTGGGGACCTCGTCCTGCCGACCCGGCTCCGAGTGGGGTGGCGGCACGGAACCGAAGAATTCAGCCCGTTCTTTGAAGCCGAGATCATCAGCGCCGTGCCGAACGACCACGGTCGACCTGACCGACCGCACAATGAGGATCCAAGGTGACGGGACCTCAGATCCCGAACTCAGCTGGCTCCGGCGCGGCCGCCACGACCAGTGGCACTTCGGTGACTGAGAGCGGACTTCACGTCGTGTTCGGGGCGGCCAAGTGGGGCGCAGCCTCACCGCCCAGATCGCTGGGCCGGTCTTACCCGCGCGGGGAGTGGCGTTGCATCGACCGTCAGCCCTCACGAGCACCACCAACGCCGAAGCCCGCTTCGCGGCGGCGAAGATCGACTTGGCGGGTCGTCCTCCGCGACCGCTGTCTCAGGCACGGCCACGAAAGCCAGACATACCGAGCACGGCCAGCGCAGCTACACCTGCGGCCGGCCATGCTGAGCCCCTTCTATTCTGGCCCCTCTGAATTGCACAGAATGACTGATCTGCTCTAAACGCTGCCAGCTCACGGACTCTCAAACGAGATGCCCGAAAGGACAAGTCGCGGACGACTCTTTTGAGAAAGGACATGTCTTTTGAGAACCCACACGAGGGCTCAGTTTGATCCGGGACGCAGCAGCTGGGCGTGCAGTTCCCTGGTCTGCTGGCTGGGTATGACGCCAAGTTCGTCGCTGAGCAGGCGTAGGAGGCCGTCGTACACGCGCAGCGCTTCCGCGGTGTTGCCCCGGGCGGCCAGCGCGGCCATCAGCACCCGGTAGCCGCTCTCCCGGAAGGGCGCCCGTGCGACCAGGTCCCGGGCGCTGCGCTCGGCGGTGGCCAGCTCGGCGCCTGCGACATTGAGCGACGCCTCTGCGTAGACCTCGAGCGCGCGCACGTGCAGGCTCTCCAGATCGCGGCGGATCTCGGCGATCCACGGCAGGTCCTCGCCGGGCAGGAACCCGCGCCGGGCCGTGAACAGGGTGATCTGCGAGGCACTCCAGGCGCGGCCCCAGAGATGCTGGGCCGCTGCTGACTCGGCACGGTGAATGGCCTCCCTGGCTGCTTCCAGGTCCACCCATGCGGCCTGAGGCAGGACCAGCCGCAAGCCGTCCAGGCCCACCGGCGCCAGGGCGGCGCGCAGACGGGACAGCAGCGCGTTGAGCGCGGGCTCAGGCGAGGCAGGCAGGTGCTCTCCCCAGAGCGCGGCGACCAGATCTGGCCGGGACAGCGCGTCGAAGCGGCGGATCACCAGGTAGGCGAAAAGTCGCCTGCCCTGCGGGCCGGGCAACCGGGACTCGCGGGGCTCGCCGTCAATTTCCACGCAGGCCCGTCCGCAGAGCTGGACTCGCATCCGCAGATCCGCCAAGGTTTCTCCAAGATTCCAACAACGCTGCTGTGACCTACTGATTGTGCAGCCGAAAGGAGATCCGGCGATGGCGAAGGTGATCAACTGCGAGTGTGGCTTCGTGGCGCGCGGCAATTCCGACGAGAAGGTCGTTGAGGTCATCCGCGGGCACATGACGACTGACCACCCCGATCTGCTTGCCTCCGTTGACCCGCAGGACCTCTACGGCTGGATCCAGGATGAGTAGCCGAAATCAGGAGGTGGCCAGCATGACCAAGGCACAGAAGTTCGACCCGGTGGCCTACAAGAGCACTACCGCGGACCAGTGGGACAGCGCGGCGGCGGCCTGGGACGCCTGGGAACCCACGCTCGAAGAGTGGCTGGACGAGGCCACCGCGACGATGCTGGACCTGGCCGGGGTGGCCAGCGGCTCGCGGGTGCTGGACGTGGCGGCCGGGGCTGGCGGGCAGAGCGTTCGGGCCGCACGCCGGGCCGGCCCGCAGGGCCGGGTGCTGGCCACCGACATCTCGGCCGGGATACTGGCGCTGGCCCAGCGCAGGTTCGATCGCGCCGGCCTGGCCAACGCCGCGACCAGGGTAATGGACGGCGAGGACCTGTCCGTGGCAGAAGGCCAGTACGACGCGGTGATCAGCCGCCTGGGCCTGATCTACTTCCCAGATCGGGCCGGCGGGCTGGCCAGCGCGCGGCGCGCGCTGCGGCCGGGCGGCCGGATCGCGATGCTCGTCTACGCGGCCGCCCCGCACAATGGATTCTTCTCGGTGCCGGTGTCGATTATCCGGCGGTGCGCCGGTCTCGGCCCACCGCTGCCCGGCCAGCCAGGGCCGTTCAGCCTCGGCGGTGACGGCGTGCTGGCGCAGGAGCTGGCTGACGCGGGCTTCACCGACGTCGAGGTGCAGGCCATCGACGCGCCGCTGCGGCTGCCGTCGGCCGCCGACTGCCTGCGGTTCGAGCGGGAGTCGTTCGGCGCGCTGCATCAGATGCTGTCCGGCCTGCCGGAGCACGCACGCGAGGCCGCCTGGGATGAGGTCGGCGCCGCGCTGAAGGAGTTCGAGGGACCCGACGGCTTCACCGGGCCGTGCCGGCTCCTGGTCGGCGCGGGAACGCGGTGAGCGGGCAGGCGGCCGCGGCTTCCCGTCGGATTCCAGACCGCCTGAGGCTCACGTGGCCGCGAGCACCCGCCGTCCTGAGGCCAGGTCAGGTCCGCGATATGAGCGGCTCGTCGAGGCCCGGTGCCTGCTGGTGCCCGAGCGCGACGGCGCTCACGACGAGGGAAGCGAACGCTGCGATCTGCAGGGCGGCCCGCGCCCCGTGCGGCAGCATCTCGTGGAAGAGCACGAACCCAGCCGCAATCGGGACCGCGTTCGTCACCATCGTCGCCGTGCCAGCGGCCGTTAGCACGTCGCCCCGCTGGTATGCCGACTGCAGCACGCTCGTCCCGATGCCATAGGCGACGATGAGCGTGGCGAGCGCAACGAGCCACAGCCCGCCGTAGCCGACCAGCTTCGCGGAGATGTCGCCGTCGGCGAACAGGAGACCGGTCGCGAGACCAAGCGACGCGGCCCGGGCGAAGTGCGTGGGTATAGCAATGAGCAGCGCCGCTCCACCGCCGCAGGCCGCCAGCCAGATGATGATGCCTACGACTGGCGGGGGGCGATCGGATGCCTTCGCCCCGACGAGGGAGAGCGCCAGCAGCAGCAGCCCGGCGAGCGCCAGGACGACGGCGAACTGCTCGCGCCGCGCGAGCCGGGACGGGTGCCCACGCGCCGTCGCGAACGCGAGGACGGCCACCCCTGACGCAGTCACCGCCTGCACGAGCGCGAGCGGCGCGAGCCGCAGCGCCGCCACATACATGAGCCAGCCCGCGCTTTCGGTCGCGAACGCGGTGACCCAGCGCCGGTTGCGGAGCAGGAACTCCGCCGACCGGAACGGACGGCGCGGCGAGAGCGGCGGCAGCGCCGCCGCCGCGTCGTGCTCGAGTGAGTACGCCGTGTTGGTGAGGAGCGCCGAGACAAACGCGAGCGTCAGTCCGATCCACGCCTGCGGCGGCATCCTGCGGACATTACCACCCGGATCGGCCGGCGGGCCGCCACGCACGACGGCGGTGCTCCCGTCGTACGTGGCCGAGAGCGAGATCGACGCGCGGTTCTTCAGGGACGAGCTGGCCGCGCGGCCGCAGATGCTGGCGGCGCAATTTGGGTCTCGGCTGGGGCTGATGGCCACGGCAGCGCGGGTCGTTCACCCGGGGAGTGCGCCGCTGGCGCGGGCGGCGATGATGGCCAGGTCGGCATTCGGCGGGGTGGCGGAGGTCGCGCCCATCGAGGGCTGGCGCGGTGAGCATTGGCGGGTGGAGTTCCTCATTGCGCTGATTTCGGGGGCGCTCACCGCGGGCGCGCCGGGCACGGCCACCCGGCTGGCTCGGCCGTGGAGGAGCTTCACAGCCTGGAGTCAGGGATCCTGGAGCTGACGTGGCCAGCGTTAGCCTATGAGGCTTCCCGTGGCAAATTACGCTGCGCTCTGGTCGGGGAACGGCAGGGCACGGTTGCTGGTGGTCGACGACGAGCCGACGATCCTGGAGCTGCTGTCCGGGTCGCTGAGGTTCGCCGGCTTCGATGTGGTGACGGCGGCCAGCGGTGCGGAAGCTCTTCGGGTCTCGGCCGCGGTCAGACCTGACCTGATCCTGCTCGACGTGATGATGCCCGACGTTGACGGTTTCGAGGTGATCCGGCGGATCCGCTCGGGCGGCCCCCACGTCCCGGTCATCTTCCTGACCGCGCGCGGCGCCGTGCATGAACGAATAACCGGGCTCGTTCTCGGTGGGGACGACTACATCACCAAGCCGTTCAGCCTCGAGGAGGTCCTGGCCCGCATCCAGGCGGTGCTGCGCCGCAGCGGCGGTGCGGCCGAGGCCGGCTCGCGGCTGGTCGTCGCCGACCTGGAGCTCGACGAGGAAAGCCACGAGGTCCGGCGGGGCGGCGAGGTGATCGCGCTGACACCGACCGAGTTCAAGGTGCTGCGCTACCTGATGGTCAACGCCGGGCGGGTGCTCAGCAAGGGGCAGATTCTCGACCACGCCTGGGACTACAGCTTCAACGGTGAGGGCAACGTGGTGGAGTCCTGCGTCAGCCACCTGCGGCGCAAGGTCGACCGGGGCGAGCCGCAGCTGATCCATACCATTCGCGGCATGGGCTACATCCTGCGGATCCCGCCCCCGTGACGCTGCGGCCCGGGCACCGGCTGCGCACGTGGCTGGCGAACGCGTCCCTGCGGGTGCGGGTCATGATCGCAGCCGCCGTGCTGGTCCTGGTCACCTCGGCGGTTATGGGCTCGCTGGGCACGGCCATGCTGCGCGGTTACCTGTTCGACCGGGCTGACACCCAGCTTCTTACCTTCGCGTCGGTCATCAGCCACGTGCCCGGCTGGCCTCCCCCGAAGCTGGTGCCCGGCGGGCCAGCGCAGCTGCCCAGCTCGTTCCTGGTAGAGGGGGTCAGTGCCACTGGCCGGGTCCAGGTGCTGCGTGGCTCGACGCGCGGCGTTTCGCCGCCGAAGCTCTCCGCCGCCCAGCTGCACGGTCCGGCACGCCCGTTCACGGCGGCCGCGGCCGGCGATCCCGGGCACTCCTGGCGGGTGCTGGTCCGGCCGCTGGCCGACGGCCGGCGCGTGGTGATTGCCTACGGCCTCGACGCCCTGAATGGCACCGTGACCCGTCTGGAGATCGCCGACGCGGCCGCCGGGGCCGTCGCCATCGTGCTGCTAGCCGCCATCGGTCTCCCGCTCATCCGGGTCAGCCTGGCCCCCCTCAGCCGGATCGAGGACGCCGCCGAGGCGATCGCCGCCGGAGACCTGACCCGCCGCATCGACCGCGCCGCCGCGGACACCGAGGTCGGCCGTCTGGCCACCGTCCTCAACACCATGCTGGGCCGGATCGAGGCGGCCTACCGGGCCCGGGAAGAAGGCGAGGGGCGCGCCCGCGACTCCGAAGACCGGATGCGCCGGTTCGTGGCCGATGCCAGCCACGAACTGCGGACGCCGCTGACATCGGTCCGGGGCTTGGCCGAGTTCGCGCTGCAGCAGGGCGAGGCCGCCAGCCACGCCGAGCTGATCCGGCTGATGACCCGGATCCAGCAGGAAGCAGCCCGGATGGGACTGCTCGTCGAGGATCTGCTGCTGCTCGCCCATCTCGACGAGGACCGCCCGCTGGACCGGGAGCCGGTCGACCTTTCCAGCGTCGCCGCCGAGGCCGCCGGAGTGGCCCGCGCGAGCCAGCCCGGCCATCGCCTGACCCTGGTGGCCAGCCCCGACCCGGTCATCGTTTCCGCCGACCGGGCCCGCCTGCGCCAGGTCATCGACAATCTCATCAGCAACGCTTTCCAGCACACTCCGGCAGGCACGCTGGTTGTCGTTGCCGTCGATGCCGTATCGGGCCACGGTCAGCTCCTCGTGACCGACAACGGGCCCGGGATGACCGCCGAGCAGGCCTCGCGGGTGTTCGAACGGTTCTACCGCACCGACCAATCGCGTAGCCGCGCCCGCGGCGGCGCCGGGCTCGGCCTGTCCATCGTCGCTGCTCTCGTGCACGCCCACCAGGGGACGATCGCCGTCGACACCCGGCCAGGACACGGTGCCGCGTTCCGGGTCCAGCTGCCCCTCGCGACCGCTAGCGATCTGTCGATCGTCCAGATACGCTAGACACATGGACGAGGAACTGCTCGCCGCGGCCAGGGAAGCGCAGGAGCGCCTGATCGAGGCCGAGCACGACGCCGAGATCGCCCGCGCCGGTTTCCACCGCGCCGTGCGGCGCCTGCACCTGAACGGCGGCTCGCTGCGCGAGATCGCCCCCACACTTGGGCTCAGCCACCAGCGAGTCCACCAGATCGTCGAAGCGGCCGGCGGTTCCCGCCGCTGGGGCCGCCGCCGCACCCCGCGCCGGGACCCGGCGTGTACGTTCTGCGGGCAGCAGCAAAGCGAATCCCGGCCGCTGATCGCCGGTCCCGGTGTGTACATCTGCGAGGCATGCGCCGGGCTGGCCGCAGGCGTGCTCGCCACCGGCCAGGCCGCCGGAACCGGACCCGGGCTGGTCCGCGCCGTGCCCGGGCCGGAACAGCGGGAGCGCTGCAGCTTCTGCGGCAAATACCGCCCGCAATGCACCGGGCTCGCCGCCACGGCGGCCGGCGCGGACGGCAAGTCAGGCCGGCATGCGGCCATCTGCACCGAGTGCCTGGCGCTGTGCGCAGAGATCATCGCCGAGCGGCTGGCCTGAGACGGCCCGCGGTCGCGGCTCAGCAGCGTTGCCGCGACCGCCTCCCGCGGCTCCCCCAGCCAGCCGACCGCATGTCACGGAGAGGGATCCGCGCCGAGCTCATTAAGCAGGGCGCGGACCCGGCGAGCGTCTGGGTGGTGGAGGTCGTCCAGGATGGTGAGCGCCTCTTCCCAGGCTGTGCGCGCCCCCCGGAGATGCCCGGCGGCGTAGTGGGCGTCGCCGATGTGACCGAGAGTCTCGGCCTGGCCCGAGCGGTCGCCGGTCTCGTGATGCAGGTCGAGGGCACGCTGGTAGCATTCGACGGCTTCGGCGTGGTGGCCCAGGTGCTGGTGGGCGTACCCGAGGCTGTCCAGCGTCGAGGCCTCCGCCTGGCGGTAGCCGAGTGCGTGGAGCAGGCCGAGAGCCTGGCCGCAATAGCTGAGGGCCTGCCGGTGATCCCCGAGCCTGGTGTGGAACCAGCCAACCGCGTTCAGCGCGAGTGCGCGGCCCGGCGGGTCACCGGCGGCCGTGAACAGCTCCAGCGCCTGGCGGGCATGCTCCAGTGCCTCGCCGTCGCGGCCCTGGTAATGAAACGTCATGGCCAGTGCGTTGTGGGCGTTGGCCTGACCGGTACGGTCCCCGAGTTCCCCGTAGATGCTCAGTGCGTGCCCCAGGTGGACATGAGCATCCTCGTAGCCGCCGAGCCGGGCGCGGGCAAAGCCGAATCGCTGGTGGGCATAGGCCCAGGCGGCGCGGTCTCCCAGCCGCTCCGTGGCGGCCAGCGCGGTCTGCTCGGTGACGGCCCAGTCGTGCCAGAAGCCCCGCAGATCCAGGAACCGCGCCAGCGCCCACGGAATCTGCCACGCGTGGGTATCGAAGCCGGCTTCCAGCGCCCGGGCGGCGGCGGCCATCAGCACCCGGCGCTCGGCCTCGAACCAGGTCATGGCCTGCTCGGCGTCACCCAGTCGCTCCGGCTCGACGCCCGGCTGGAGTGCGTCCAGCGTGATGGGCCTGCGGGTGGGGTGCAGCAGCATGGCCGCCGAGTGAGCGGTGTACAGGTAATAGTCAAGCATCCCCAGGGTGGCCGCATGCCGCTGCGCCTCGCTGTCGTTGTCATGCGCCAGTTCGGCGGCGTAGGCACGGAGCAGGTCATGGAAGGCGAACCGGCCGGGAGCCTGCTCGGCCAGCAGGTGCGCCCTCGTCAGCTCACCCAGGACGCGGCACCCTTCGCGCAACGGCAGACCGGCCATGCTCGCCGCCGCAGCAGCGCCGATGTCGGGGCCGGCGTGCAGCCCGAGCAGCCGGAACAGCCGCGCCGCGGTGGCGTCCAGTTGCTGGTAAGACCATGAGAATACGGCCCGCACATTGGCGGCCGCGTGGCCGGCGTCCAGCGCGTCAAGCCGCCCGCCAGCATCGCGCAGATCGGCGGTCAGGGACGCGAGAGAGAGCGTCGGCTGGCTGGCGGCGCGGGCGGCGGCGATGCTCAGCGCGAGGGGCAACCGCGCGCACAACTGGAGCAGCTCATCGGTGGCCGAAGGGTCGCCGGCGACGCGCTGCGGGCCAAGGCGGCGGGTCAGCAGTTCATGCGCCTCGGCATCGGTGAGCACATCCAGGGTGAGAGGGTAGGCACCCTCAGCGGCAACCAGGCTGGTGAGCTGGCTACGGCTGGTCACGATCACCAGGCACCCCGGGCTGGCCGGCAGGAGCGGGCGTACCTGATCGACGTCCCGTGCGTTATCGAGAAGCACCAGCATCCGCTTGTCGGCCATAAGGCTGCGGCACAAGCCCGCCTGCGCGTCCAGGCTGGCGGGAATCCTGGCCGCGGGCACGGCCAGGGCGTCCAGGAAGAGCCTGATCGCCTCGAGGGAGGTCATCGGCGGCCCGCCCGGGTCGAAACCGCGCAGGTTCACATACAGCTGCCCGTCCGGGAAATGCTCGGCGACCTGGTGCGCGAAATGGACGGCGAGCGTGGTCTTGCCGATTCCGGCGGTCCCGTCGATCGCCGAAATTACCACCGCACGGCTCACCTCAGTCGCCTCGACGGCCAGCCCGGCGAGCGCCTTGAGCGCGTCGGCCCGGCCGACGAAATGCCGTGTCTCGGGGGGCAGTTGCCTCGGCACCACTGGCTGCTGGGCGGATCCCGAGCCGTCCGGGGCCGCCGGGCTGGACGGGCCCGCCACCGGTGGGCTGAGGCTCGCCAGCGTGACGCCAGATGGCTGGCCGCCCGCCGCGAGGAGCAGGCCAGGGTCAGCGGCGAGGATACGCTGGTGCAGGCGCCTGAGCTCGGGACCAGGATCAACGCCGAGCTCGTCGGCCAGGACGCGCCGCACGTCCTGGTAGGCGGCGAGGGCGTCGGCTTGGCGGCCGCTGCGGTAGAGACCCAGCATCAGCTGCGCGTGAAAGTGCTCCCGCGACGGGTGAACAGCCACCAGCTGGCGTAGTTCTGCCACTACCTCATCATGATGACCCAGGTGCAGGTCGGCGTCGATGCGCAAGCCGAGCGCCTGCATGCGCTGGTCTTCGAGGTGGGGAACCTCACGGGCCCGCAGCACCTGTGAGGGCACGTCAGCCAGCAGCTCGCCTCGCCACAACCCGAGCGCCTCCCGCAGCAGGCCGGCCGCCTGCGCCCATAAACCGGCCTTGGCGGCCGCGTGGCCGCGCGCGGCGAGCACGCCGAACTGGCGCACATCGAACTCACCGTCACCGATCTGGAGCAGGTAGCCGGGTGGCCGCGTGTCGACCAGGCCGGATCCGGACGGACCCAGCGTCGAGCGCAGCCGCTGCACGGCACTGTGCAGCGCACCCCTCGCACCCGCGGGTACGTGGTCTTCCCACAGCATCTCGGCGAGAGCGTCCACGCTGACCACCCGCCCGGCGCTCAGGAGCAACGCGGCCAGCAACACGCGCTGCCGGGGCGCCGACACGACCACGTGCCTCGCGCCGTCACGGACAATAACCGGCCCGAGCAGCCCGAAGTCCACGACGAGTACCTCTCCCGGCAATCTGCGCGCTGCGGTGGCGGCGCCAGGGATCGCGCGGCCACACCCGGACGCCTCCGCAGCGTACCTGGTGCAGTGAGCGATCGGTGAGCCCAGCGCCCATCCTGACGGCGGTTCGTGAGCCTTCGCAGGCATCCTCAGGGGTGCTGTCGCCGCCCGGTGAGTACTCGCCGCCGCGGCTTCCCGTTCTTCAATGGCCTGCCGCGCCATCAGCGGATCGGAGGGGTTTCGCGCAGCAATGACCGTCCTACGGATTGTCATACCCTTCGGGTCATCCGCTGCCTGCTCCCCCTGGCTGGGCGGACTGGCCAGCAGCGCCGCGTTCCAGGCTGACCGAAAGCTGGTCCGCACGCAGGACTGGTGCCTGCGCAGCTACCTCGAACTCGGAGCACGGCCCGCGGCCGTCCAGGTCGCCCGACGGCACGCGAAGAACATCCTTGACGAGTGGCGGATGGGAGCCCTCGCCGACACGGTCGAACTGCTCGTCTCCGAGATCATCACCAACGCGGTGCGCGCATCAGCCCGCCTGTCCCATCGGCGGCGCGAGGCCGGGCAGGCGCCGGGTGCGCTCCCGGTGCGGTTGTGGCTCACCTCGGACCGGCATCGCGTCATGATCCAGGTCTGGGACGGCGATCATCACCAGCCCACACCGCTGAACGCCGGGCTGGACGCTGAGGCCGGGCGGGGACTCCTGCTCGTCGAGACCCTCAGCGCGCAATGGGGCTGCTATGCGCCGGGCGGGCCGGGCGGGAAGATCGTGTGGGCGGTGTGCGCCCCGTAACTCTCCGGGAGGCGAGTCTGCGAGCATCACGAGCCCGCGTCGTACCTGTCGTGATGAGGGAACCCGGTGACACGCCGCTGCCTGCCCATCGGGGTCAGGTCAAGGTAGTGGTAGGTGCCGATCAGCGGGTCGACGCCGCGAGCATACGCCGAGTAGGTGTGAAAGACGCGGTCACCCTCACGCAGGAAGACGCTCACCCCGGGCGCGTCCGTCCCGGACCGGATATAGGGGTAGGCGCGTTCGAGCGCCGCCCCGTCCTTGTAGTTGTACTCCATCGGGGCGATGTCCTCGTCGAAGCTGACGTGGAAGTCGTAGTTGAAGTCGGTGCCGAGTGAGGAGTACCAGGGCACCGGCCAGCCCATCCGCTGCCGGAACCGCTCGATGCTGGCCTGCGGCGCGCGGGACACCAGGACCAGGGTGGTGTCGCAGGCATGCAGATGGGACAGGTCGCCGATGCCGTCCGCCAGGAACGAGCAGGTCGGGCAGCCCTGATCCTCGCCGGGGAAGCCGGACGCCTCGCTACGCCACATGAAGTTATAGACGATGAGCTGGCGGCGTCCGTCGAACAGGTCGAGCAGGCCCGCCGCACCATCCGGCCCGGCGAAGACGTACTTCTTGCCGACCTCGACCATCGGCAGGGCGCGGCGACGGGCGTCGAGTGCGTCTTTCGCCCGGCTGGCTTCCTTCTCCTGGGCTAGCAGGTCCTTGCGTGCGGCCAGCCACTCATCTCGTGATACGACTCGCGGGCTATCCATCTCGCTCATCCCCAGTTCTGGGCTATGCCTCCCGGGCGCCTCTAAATTTGGCCACCCGGTGCCGGCAACTACCTCTCGACGGTGTAGGCACCGCCCAGCCGGCAAAGTGGGCGGCCGCGAGCACCCAGTTTGCTGATATGCCCATGGAGTCGATCCTGGCGAGCGGGGTGGGACGCCCGCAGACGAACTGGCCGCCCGGGGAAGTCAGCTACTGGCCGATGGCGTTCAGTTCCGCGAGCGCGTCTTCGGGCAGCTCGAGAGAGGCGGCGGCCACATTCTCGCGCAGGTGCTCGACCGACGAGGTACCGGGGATGAGCAGGATGGCTGGCGAGCGCCGTAGCAGCCATGCCAACGCCACCTGCTGCGCGGAAGCGCACCTGCTGAATCAGGCTCTCCGGGGTGAGGGACGGGATCCATGAGGCGTCGTCACCGCGGCGGGCGTCAACCTTGGTGACCACGTGCAGGCCCTCCGGGTACGGGCCGAGGGCTTCCTTGATGATCTCGTTGACGACGTAGGGGCCGTAGAAGTCGCCCGTGTCGATGTGGCGGATGCCGAGATCGACGGCTTTGCGCAGTACGGCGATGGCCGCATCGCGGTCCTTCGGCGGTCCGAAGACCCCCGGCCCGGCCAGCTGCATCGCGCCATAGCCCATGCGGGTGAGGCCGTGCGGTGCATGACCGAACCCGGACGCGATCGCCGTCCGTAACGTCGCCGGGATTTGACAAGTTAGATTTTCCTTACCAATATAAGGCCGCCGGGAAAACGGCAGCATGGCGTTGAGCCACCCAGATGATCTTCGGGCCAGAGCGGCGGTCTCCGGACGGCCTTCGCGAGGCTCCTCGATCGCAGCGAAGGAGCGCACTCATGTCTCAGCAGGAACTCGTCCTCCAGGCCATCGCCCAGCTGTTCGACAAGCGCGACGTCACCGCTGTCGACCAGTACTGGTCGCCGGCGTACGTCGAGCACTCGCTGTGGGGAGGCGCGGGCCTGGATGGCCTCCGGCACATGGTGTCCGCCCTGCCCGACGGATTCCGGCACGAGAAGGTCCGGGTGCTTGGCCACGGCGACCTGGTCGCGGTCCATGGCATCTATCACGGCGTCGGGCCTGACCCCGGCGCTGGCTGTGATCTGTGGCGCGTCGAGCACGGCAAGATCGTCGAGCACTGGGACGGGTACCAGCCCTGGGTGGCCAGGAACCCGTCGGGCCACTCGATGACCGACGGGCCGACCGAGGTCACCCAACCCGGCCAGACATCCTCGAGCATGAAGGTGGTGCAGGGTTTCGTTGAGCTGATCATGATGGGCGGCGACCGGTCCCAGCTCCCCACGTTCTTCGAAGGAGACCAGTTCATCCAGCACAACCCGGTGATAGCGGATGGGGTCAGCGGTCTCGGCGAGGCCATCCAGACCGGGGTCTGGGCGGCGGTCGTCGAGCGCTGCCATCGCATCGTCGCCGACGGCGAATTCGTGTTCACCCAGGCCGAGGGAACTCTCCACAACAAGCCAACTGCCTTCTATGACCTGTTCCGCGTCGAAGACGGCAAACTCGCCGAGCACTGGGACGTCGTGTTCACCCAGCCGGCCACGCTCCCCCACGGCAACGGGCTTTTCTGACCCGGCCCACGCCCCGCCAATGAACGGTGCGATCACCTCAGGCGCGTATCAGCCGCCTCCTCAAGGACCCGGCGGAGGCGGTCAGACAGCTTGCTCGTCCAGCCGCCGGCGAAGAGATCGCGGTGGGGCTTGTCCTGATCGCTCCAGCCGGAATGCTCGAGACGGAGCTGGGTGCCCGTCGCGGTCGGCGTCAGCTCGAAGGTGACCACAGTGTCGCCGAGCCGGCCGGCCCACCGGCAGGACAGCCGCCGCTCAGGCTCCACCTCGAGGACCTCGCCCTGTATCGGGCCGATCGGCTCGCCGCAATCCATCGTGAATCGCCGCCCGACCTGGGGGACGAAGTCGTTGGGCATGAGCCACAGCGCCAGTTCCTCAGAGTCCACCAGGGCCCGCCATACCCGCTGCGGAGATTGCGGGTAGGTGACGTAGTGGACGACGGACTGGCCTTGAATCATGGTGTTCGCTCCAGGTGTTGTCCCAGGCGCTTGAGCGCTCCCGCCCACGAGGCATCGAGCACCGCGAGCCAGTTCCTGACCTCATCCAGCCGCTCAGGATGCAGCTGATAGTGGTTCTCCCGGCCCACCCGCTCCTGAGTGACGAGCCCGACGTCCAGCATGACCTTCAGATGCTGGGACACGGCCGGCCGGGTAACGGGCAGCGTGGCCGTCAGGTCCCGGACAGCCTTGGCGCCCAACGCGAGTTCCGCAACGATCTGCCGGCGGACAGGGTGCGCAATGACGCCGAAGGCGTCGTTGACGGGCGGTGCGCCGGCGGACGCCATCTGGCCACTATACGTAAGTTTAATCTAACTCACCAGGGCGACACCGGCACCCGGCGCGGTCAGCGAAGACGCCGGCGCGGTCAGCGAAAAGACCGGGCAGGCACCGCCGGGGGCGGTTGACACGTCAGATTTACCTTACCTAATATCGGTCAGCGGGCAGTGGCGACACCAGCTGCCGCCCCCTGCTCGGCGACACCTCGTGAATCACCCGACCGAAGGATGCGTTGCATGAATATCGCAATTCTGGGCACTGGGATCGTGGCCAGGACCGTTACGCCACGGCTGCTGGCTGCCGGGCACAGCGTCGTGCTCGGCTCACGCGACCCGGGAGACGAAAAGCTGGCGGAATGGCTGGCGCAGCAGCCGGGTGACGCCCAAGCGGCCAGCCACGCCGGCGCCGTATCCTCCGGGGAACTGGTCATCAACGCCCTGCCGGGCGACGTCGCGCTCAGCGCCCTCACCGCCATCAACCCGGCCGCCCTGTCCGGGAAGGTCCTGCTGGACCTGGCCAATGCCGTGGTACCCAGCGACGGGGGCTTGGACTTGCTTTATCCCAACGCCAGCCTGGCCGCCGCCATCCAGCAGGCTCTGCCTGAGACTCGGGTAGTGAAGAGCATGAACACCATGAGCGCGCTGGTCATGGAGGACCCAGCCGCCCTGCCCTTCCCGACCAACATCTTCCTATGCGGCAACGACGCTGACGCCAAGCAGGCCGTGAGCAAGCTCCTGGGCGACCTGGGCTGGCCCGAGGAGGCCATCCTCGACCTGGGCGGCATCGACGCCGCGCGGGCGACCGAGCACCTCTTCCCCCTGCTGGCGGCGCTGTTCGGCGCCACCGGGACGATGCGGCTCAACTTCGCCGTCATCCGCGAGCCCGGCACGGTCAGCGCGGCGGCGAAGTGATCAGATGGTGGCGACGACCTTGCCCTGCACGCGGCCTGCCTCGAGGTCACGCATCGCGTCGGGGATCTCGGGGAGTGAGCAGACGCGATCGATGACCGGGGTGACGGCGCCGTCCTCGATCAATTCCCCGGGGAGTACCCCCACCTCGCTGAGCTGACGACCGAGCACGTCCTGCAGCCCGGCTATGACTATGGCGACGAGTTCGAGTTCGGGCTCGACCTGATCCTCGACGGCCTCGAACGGGCCCGCACGCGTTAGGCGTGTCCGGCAGAGTCGATAGTCGCCATGTTCGTACCGCACTGCCCGAACAGCACGGCCGCCCTAGAGGCCGATCGCGTTTTGGTAGCGGGCGGTGTATTGCGCCTTCTGCTGCGGTGCCAGGAGCTTGAAGTAGTGGCCGTTGTTCAGCAGTTCGGGGGTGGGAAAGATGTATTTCTCCGATGCCAGGGCCGGGTCGATCTTGCGCACGGCGGCGTCCGCCCCCTGCACCGGGCACACATAGCTCTCGAACGCCGACAGCTGCGCCGCGGTGTCCGGCTCATAGTAGAAGTTCATGAGCCGCTCCGCGTTCTGTGTGTGCTGTGCGTGGGCGGGGATCAGCATGTTGTCGCTCCAGAGCCCCCCGCCCGCCTGTGGCCAGGTGAAACGGATCTCAGGGTTTTGGGCGCGCACGTTCAGGTAGTCCCCGGCCCAGCCCACGGCCGCGGCGACGGTGCCCTTGACCATCTCTGGTAGGTAGTAGTTGGTCACGATGCCGATCTGCCCGGCCTGCGCCGCTTTGCCGACCACCTTCACGGCGGCGCCGAACTCGCGGCTGGTGAAATTGACCGGATTGATGCCCATGTCGAGCATGACCAGCGTCAGCACGTCCCGCATCTCGGTCGCCAGCGAGACCTTGCCATGAAGGTCGGGCGAGGTGAGGAGGTCCCTCATGCTCGTCACGGGCCGGCCAGTCACCTTCGCGTTGTACAGGATGCCGGTAAAACCGCACTGCCATGGCAGCGAGTACTGGCGCACGTCCGGTACCGGCCAGTTGCGGAAGTGCGGCAGCAGCCGAGCGGCGTTGGGCACGGCCTGGGGTGAGAGCGGCTCCGCCCACCCCCGCTCGATGAATTCCGCCAGCACCCAGTCGGACAGCACGACGAGGTCATAGCCCGTGCCCTGGCCCAAGGCCAGCGGAATCCCGATCAGCCCGATGAACTGCTCGTTGCCGGTGATGGGCTCGCTGTAGTGCACCGCGATCCTGGTCCGCCTGGTGAACTCGTCGAGGGTGGGATGCCGACGGGGATTGCCCGGCGCCTGGTCGACATAGCTGAGCCAGTTCGCGAACCGCACGATGCCGTCGGCCGTGGAGCGGTCGGGCGCGGCCCGCGCCAGCGGCACCGCCGCCAGCCCCCGCGTGGAACAGGCGCTGAGCCCCGTGCCGAGTGCCATCGCCCCCAGGCCGGCGCCGCCCAGCCCGCGCAGGAATCCGCGGCGGTTCACCGGCTGTGGTTCTTTGGTCATCGCAGTTCCACCGAACCGTTCGCGTGCAGCGGGATCCGCACGGTGAATGTCGTGCCCCGGCCTTCCGCTGATTCGAACCTGATGTCCCCGTGGTGATTCTCGATGATCGTGCGGGTGATGGACAGGCCCAGTCCCGATCCCGGGATGGCGCGCTCGACCACGTTGGAGGCACGGAAGAAACGGGTGAACAGGGATTTCTGGTCCGGCTCGGGGATCCCCATCCCGGTGTCGGTGATCTTGAGCACCGCCCAGTCCCCCTCGCCGACGGCCGACATGGTGATCTGGCCGCGGGCGGTGTATTTCACGGCGTTCGACAGCAGGTTGATGATGACCCTGTCCAGCTGGTCCACGTCCGCGTCCACCATCAGGCCCCCGTCCGGGCAGGTGAGCTCGAATGCGAGCCCCTTCTCTATCGCGATCGGGCGTATCACGGTCACCGAATCCCGCAGCAGCCCGATGAGTTCCACTGGCCTCAGGCTCGACGTGAAGGCTCCCAGCTCGATCTTGGAAAGAGTCAGCATGTCCTCGATCAGGGCTTGCAGCCGCCGTGCGTTGCGCCCAACCGCTTCGAGCATCTTGGCCTGGTCCGGGCTGACCGTGCCGGCCTCACCATCGGCGAGCATCTCCACGTAGCCGACGATGCTGGCCAGTGGCGTCCGCACATCATGCGAAGACGACGCGATGAAGCTTGCTTTTGCCTGGTCAAGCGATTGCAGCTCGGCGACGAGGCGCTCTTCGCTCTCATAGAGATGCGCGTGCTCAAGCCCGCGCCCGATGTCGGCCGCGAGGGCCTCGGCGGCCCCGATTTCCGCCGGTGTCCACGGTCTTCGCAGGTCGGCCCGCATCAGGGCGATATCGCCGAGCAGCTTCGAGCCCGACCCGAACGGCACGACCAGCAACGAGGCTCCGCCCATCCCCAGCAAGAGCTTGCGGAGCGAGGCCGGGACTTCTTCGGCCTCGCCCGAGTTGAGGTCCTGGATGCAGTAGCTGGACCGCTGGTGGTAGGCCCCGCGCAGCCACTCCACCGCTTCCCGTGGCAGCGGGCTGGCGATGTCGGAGACCTGCTCCCACTGGGAGCTATCCCCGTCGGTGACCCTCAGGCTGTCCCCGCTGGCCAGGCCGGCCCAGACGAAATCGGCCCACAGGTGCTCCTTGATCGCGGTCACTGCCTCACGGATGACATCGCCGGCGCGCAGATGCTCGCGGATGCGGGTCGAAGCCTGCCGCACCTCCAGCTGCAGCCGGGAGCGTTCATGCTCAATAGACATCAGCCGGTCGGCCTCATCGGCCAGGAAGTTGATCGAGGCGGCCAGCTCCCGGACATCGGCCGGGCCGCCCGGCAGCACCCGCACCTCTATGTCACCCATGGCACGCCTGCGCACCATGCCGGTGACGCTGTGCAGGGGCTCGCTCGTCCAGCGCAGTCCCAGAGCGATCACCAGAACGGGCAGCATGAGTCCGGCCAGGACGGCAGCCGACACCGGCAGCCCGACGCCGAGAATCCGTTCGCTCATCCTGGCCAGGGCGTCGCTCTCGGTGGTGAGGCGCTGCTGTAGCCCGGCGCTCTGCGCGGTGAACCTGTCCGCGCTGGCAGATGCCCTGCTGTACAAGCGAGACGCGGTAGCGCTGCCCGGGGCAGCCGCCACGGCCCCGTCACCGGCCTGGAATGCGGTCTGCGCGGTGGCGGCCTGCACCCGCACACCGCTGAGCACGGCGGGCCAGGCCAGCCCCCGGAGCATGCGCAGGGAAACTACGAAACGATCCTGGTCGTCGTAGTAAGTCTCGAGGAAACGGTCCTGTTTGGTCGCCTGATAGCCGCGCACGGCGCGTTGCGCATCGAGGAAGTCGCCGCGGGCGGTCAGGTTGGCGATCTGCATCGCCTGGACCGTCTGGTGCAGGTCTACCGTGGCCGAGCGCTGATAGGCGGCCCCTACCAGAACGAAGATCACCACTCCCACCACCAGCAGCGCCTGCAAGACGACACCCGCCCAGGCATAGAAGATGATGGAGCGCGGGCTTTTTATGGCCGCGCCAATCCGGGTGTTGATCATGCCAGCCTCCGCCAGGCACCCAAGACGGGCAGAACCGCCCGCTCGCTAGCGTCCGTGGACGTCCCCAACCTGTCCCCATCCATCTTAGTTACTAATAGTCACGTACTGATTACTCTACAGAGACCCCGACGGCGGGTGCGGAAGATCGCCCGCCGCGGCTCGGTGATCGAGGACGGCCGGATCACCCGGATCTGCGCCGTCCGGAGCCCACAGAAGCTCGCGCGACTCGGCGAGGAGGCGTCACTCAGCCGCTAGCTGGCGGCCACGGCGCCGAGCAGCGCGGCGAACTGCCGCGGCAGCGGGGCCCGCAACCGGATCGCGCCGAAGGCGGCACCGCCCAGTACGCTTCCGGTGCCCAGGGTCGCGAGCAGTACCCCGGCCAGCGCACCGGACGAGCCGTGGCCGGTGGCGAACGCGGGCACCGCGACCGTGATAACCCCGAACGTCGTGCCCAGCCCGGCCGAGCAGACCAGCATCGCGGGGAACCCGCAGCACCGGCGCACCCGGAAGCCGCCACAGCGCCCCATACCCGCGCCAGATGGAAAGGCTCAGCAGCCAGGTCGCGAATCAGGAATCACTGAAATACCTGGTTGCCGCACAGACCTGTGGCCGTCGAGTTGAAAACGTCTCCGCCGCCACCGGGAACGACGTAGTAAAGGCTGTCACTGTACGTGACATTGATGCACGTGGAATACCCTCTCGATGAGGCCAGCGCCAAGAGGCTGCTGTGAGCCTGCGCCTCGGCGTTTGCTTCCGCGCTGCCATATGTGGCGCCCCACGCCTGCCCACTCGCGCTCAGCGTCGCCCCCGGATGAAATACCTGGTTGCCGCACAGGCCCGTGGCCGTCGAGTTGAAAACGTCTCCGCCGCCACCGGGAACGACGTAATAAAGGCTGTCACTGTATGTGACATTGATGCACGTGGAATACCCTCTCGATGAGGCCAGCGCCAAGAGGCTGCTGTGAGCCTGCGCCTCGGCGTTTGCTTCCGCGCTGCCATATGTGGCCCCCCACGCCTGCCCACTCGCGCTCAGCGTCGCCGACGCGTTCGCCGCTATTGGGCTGAGCGCTAACCCCAGTACCGTGATCCCAGATGCCATAAACGTCCGAATGAGCACGCGAGAGCGAATTCGTCCACGCAACCTCAGCTGATTTTTCACTGCCTCGTCCCTTCGCCCTGCGACCCGGGCCCGGCCCGCCAGGTCAACGTAGGTACACCTGACTCGAACAGCAAGCACTTCATGGCATGTAGGGTCCAGCCCCAGTTCAGCGCATGATCCGGCAGAAAATTACAACCATCGAAGCCTTGCCCCATGAAGGCTCGCTGGGCCAGACCGCCCACGCCAGCCCGTGACGGGTAGTCCGAGTATCGGGCTGTAGCCGAGTATCCGCCGTGAGCAGATCCCGGTGCATCTGCGTGGCGCCCGAGCGACGCTCCTTCCGTCACGCCAACTCGCTCGCTTGCTCGCCGGACGGGCGTACCGGGCCTCGCGCAGTGGCCCTTGACGTCAACTTGTAGGAATAGGCATAGTAGGAATATGCCAGAGCGCCGGATAGCTTCGCACCCCTCCGTACGCGCCCAGGTGTCGGGCCATATCTTCACTCTGCATCAGCGTGACGTCTCGCGCGCCGTTAGCCGGGCTGAGCCTGGCGAGATCCGTGATCATTTCGTTGAGATCGGCGGTCGCCGGTATCCGGTGAAGCAGGCGCTCGCGGTCGCGACTGGGCTTGATCCTTCGGATTTCACCAGCCAGCATGCCCGGTCCGTGCTGCGGCGGCTCGGCCTGAGGCTGGGGCGCCTCTCGACCATCTCCAGCGCGGGTGTGAGCCGCCATTCCGAGACTAGGGCTCTCGGCTACCTCGGAAGGTCGGTGCCTGCGGAGAACATGGGCCGGCCACGGGATCTAGCCGAAGCTCTGCGTCCCTACCAGGGTCGCTGGGTCGCTCTGCAACGCGATCACGTGCTGACAGACGGGGACAGCTTTTCTGAAGTGCTCGCATGGCTGCGGCGCAACGATGTCAAGGCGGACGCGGTCTTCCTGGTGCCCGCCGATGCAGAAGAACCCCTGACCGGACTGACCAACTGACGGTGATCCTCACTGTCGAGTTCGTCCAGTTGCCACTGCCGCGTGGTGAGGCAGTGGCACGCCCGGTAGCCGACATCGCGATCAACGGCGTCGACGAGGCTCCCTTGCGCTGCCTCATAGATAGCGGAGCGGTCGGCGTCCGCCTGCCCGCCTCGATAGCGACAGCGCTCGGTGTGGACCTTACCGACGTGGAACCGGGACCGCCGCATGTCATTGGCGGTACCCGGGTGCTCCCGTACGACGTTGATGTTTCGCTGGCCTGCGCTGGTTATGAATGGCAGACGAGGGTGTCATTCTGCTCACCCGACTTCGCCGGCTTCGGGGTAGCCGGCCTCAGAGGCTTCTTCGACAAGATTCACGTCAGCATCGACGGCTATCTGCAGGTGGTCGACCTGGAGCCACACGATGACCGCTTGGAGCGGCTTGGACTACCGTGAGCACGCCGGGCACCGCGGCACCGGCCCCGGGCACCCGCCTGCAGCCCAATACAGGTATCAACGCTGTCCGGGCAGATGGCTGAGGGTGGGGCCATCAGCGGGCGGGATCCGCCCGGACGCGCAAGCTGGGCCGGAGTAGCTATTCAGCTGGGGTGACGTGAGCGGCTGGTCAGCCGACAAAGATGCAAAACGGGTGCCCGGCCGGGTCGGCGTAGACCCGCAGCGGCTCCTCCGGGTCATCTGAGCGGTCCTTGAGGAGCCGGGCCCCGAGCGTGAGCGCCCGCTCATGCTGGAGGTCGAGGTCAGCCGCGGTGGGCACCGTGGTATCCAGGTGCAACTGCTGCGGGACCGGGCCGTCCGGCCAGGTTGCCTCGGGAAGTTCGCCGACCTTCTGGAATGCCAGCGCCGCACCGCCGCCCGGGCTCTTCAGCACCAGCCAGTCCTGCCCTTTCGGGTCTGGCTGGCCGGGCCCGGGCGGCTCGTCGCCCGGGCGGTATCGCAGGCCGAGCAGCTCCCGGTAGAACTCGGCCAGGCGCCGCGGGTCGGTGGTGTCCAGGACCGTCTGCCGGATGACCGGGAACGCCTGCTTGCTGCTCATGCCGCCACAGTAGGCGCGGGTGCGGTCAGTCAGGCTCTGCCCTTGGCAGCCAGTCCTCCGTCCACTTGTCCGCTGGCTAGCCCGGCTTGGCTGGGTTAGTGCGCAAGCCAGCCGACGTGGGTGACCGCTTCGAGTGCGCTCCGGAGGTCGCCGGTATGGGGGCGGCGACGGTGATGGTTAGCGGGCGGCCGGGTACTCAGCGGAGCCTGCCGAGGCCGTCCAGGAGCAGGTCCAGTGCGAACTCGAACTCGAACTGGTCGTCGCAGCCCCGGCCGACGACGGACGCTTCGTCGTGGTATACCGCCCGGGTCATCTCGGCGATGTGCGGGTACCTGCCCTCCATCTGGCTGGCCAGCGTCTCCAGCGCCTGCGGGTCGAGGCCTTGCGAGTCGTTGAATATCTCCTGGGTGAACCCGTACAGGCGGCTTCCCAGGGCGTGCAGGGCATGGTGGGTGAGGTCGGCGGAGAAGCCGCCGGCCCGGAGGATCCCGATCATCGAGTCGATGTAGGCCAGCATCACCGGCGACGGATCCGCTCGCGACTCGATGGCCGCGGGCGCCCAGGGGTGGCGCCGGAGCGATCGCCGGGCCGAGAGGATCCGCTGCCGGATCGCGATCTTCCAGCTGGCGCCGCTGGCGGGCGGGCCGATCTCGCCGACGACGATGTCGATCATGCCGTCCAAGAGCTCCTCCTTGCTGGCCACGTGCTTGTAGAGCGCCATCGGGACTACTGCGAGTTCCTCGGCCAGCTTGCGCATGCTCATGGCCTCGATCCCGGCCTCGTCGGCCAGGGCCACGGCGGCGCGCAGCACGCGGTCCCTGTTCAGGCGGGCCCGGCGCGGCTCCTGCGCCGGCTGGGCCATCTCGCCCGGCCATTCCTGTGACGGGCCGCTGGCTTCGCGTCTCATCTTGACAAGTGTACGGCGTACGCCTAGGCTGCCATGCAGGTGTACGGCGTACACCTTTGTCGCGGCCGGGACCGGGCCGCGGCAGCCGGAGGCCTGGAAGGGAATCGTGATGGCCCCAGATCGACGAGTGGCGCTGACCACAGGCGCGCTGCTCATAATCGCGACCGCCGCGAGCCTGCTGAGCAGCGCGGTCGAGCACCCCGTCCTCACCGGGACGGGCTACCTCGCCAGGATCGCCGCGAACGCGAGCCGGGTGTCCGCGGGCGGGCTGCTGGAACTCGTCGCGGCCGGCGCGAGCGCGGGCATAGCCATCTCGCTGTACCCGGTCCTGCGGAGGCGCAGCGAGGGCCTGGCCCTGGGGGCGGTTATCTTCAGGGCCCTGGAAGCCGCCATGTACGCCGCCGGCGCGGTCATCACGCTGTCGCTGCTGGACGTCGCCCGGCAGCACGCGCGGGCAGCCGCCCCCGGCCAGGGCGGGATCCAGGCGATCGGGGACGCTCTCACCAGCGTGCGCCAGGACGCGATCCTGGCGGGTGTTCTCGCCTACATCCCGGGCGCCATGATGTACTACTGCATCCTCTACCGCTCACGCCTGGTCCCCCGCTGGCTGTCGGGCTGGGGTATCGCGGCCGAGTTCCCGATGCTCCTCGCCTGCCTCCTGGCCTCGTCCGGCCGCACCCCCGTGACCTCCTACACGATCCTGATCCTTCCCATCGCCGTACAGGAGATCGCCCTGGCGGCCTGGCTGATATTCAGGGGATTCAGCCCAGGCACCGTTCAGGCCGGCACAGCCACCGGGCCAGCGCCAGCCCGGAGCCCTGACGCAGCGCGGCAGCCAGGCGCATAACCCCGCCCCGCCCGGACAGCTCCTTTGGTCAGCGTGATCCAAGGTAGCCAGGCATGGGCCTTGCCAGCAGGCCCGCGCCCGCCCCGGGCTGGCAGCCGCCAGCCCGGTCACCAGGAGCCGGTGATGACCGCGGAAAGGACAGGTACCGTCCCCCAGCGACCCGCAGGCTGCCCAGCTCGCCGCCATTCCCGCAGGAAGCAGTGGACAAAAGCCGACCCAAGGGACAAGTTCACGGAATTTCTACAGCTGGGCGTGGTGGCCAGATCGGGATTCCGTCGCTGGCGCACTCACATCGGCAGGGGTGGTTACGGGCCGCCGCGCTCAAGCGGGCGGTTTTACCGACCTCTTCTCGTCGCGCCGTATGGCACGGGGCAGGGTAATGACGATTCGGGCGCCCTCGCCTTTGCCGTCGGCGGCGGTGATGTGCCCGTCGTGGGCGGTGGCGATTTCGTGGGCGATGGCCAGGCCCAGGCCGGTGGTTCCGCTGCTGCGTTCCCGGCTGCCGTCGAGGCGGACGAAGCGGTCGAAGATGCGGTCGCGTTCTGCGGCGGGGATGCCTGGGCCGTCGTCGAGGATCTCGACCTGTACGGTCGTCGCCGCGCTGGCGGCGCGGACGACCACGCGGGTGCGGGCGAAGCGGAGCGCGTTCTCGATGACGTTGCGGAACAGCCGCGCCAGGTGGTCCGGATCGCCTTCGGTGACGACGCCCGGAGCCAGGTCCAGGTCGAGGTCCAGGCGATGGGGGATGATGCTGGCCCGGATGTCGCGCAGGAGTTGCCCCAGATCCACGGGCTGCTGCTGGATGGAGAGGAGTCGTTCGTCGGCTTTGGCGAGTAGCAGCAGTTGCTGGATGAGGGCTTCGAGCCGCTCGGCCTGCTGGACGGCGCGGTCGGCGATGACCGGCCACGGAGCCTGGTCCGGGTGCGCCAGGCCGACCTCCAGGGTGGTGCGGATCGCGGCGAGCGGGCTACGGAGTTCGTGGGAGGCGTCGGCGACGAAGCGCTGCTGGCGGCGGGCGGAGTCGTCCAGCCGGGTGAGCATGTCGTTCATCGTCTTGGCCAGGTGCTCGATCTCGTCGGATGTCCCGGGCTCGGGGACTCGCCGGGACAGGCCGGCCGAGGTGATGCTGGTGACAGCGCGGCGGATTCTGTCCACGGGGCGCAGCGCCCAGCCGACGACGAGCCAGGTCGCGCCGGCGGCGAGGATGAGGATGATGGGCAGGGCGATGACGAGATGCCGCGCGAACCCGGAATTGACCTGGTTGAGCAGGCCGGTTGAGGTGACGATGGTCACCGGACGATGGCGGACGGTGGTGCGCAGCGCAGCGACCCGCCCGCGAAGCCGGCATACCCCTGATCGTCAGCTCCTGCGCGACGGCCGGCACCGACGCCGGGGTTGACTGGACGGCCGACATCGTCGAGTCCATCGCCCGCGCCGAGCGGCTGACCTTCACGATGGCCACCATCTACAGCGAGCAATCAGCCGCAACGGTGCTCGCGGCCCTTGACGCCGGCCAGATCACCGCGCTGCCACCGGCCGGTTCGCTGCGCGCGAGCACGGTGCGCAGGTGCACTCACATCGTGGGCCTCATGGGACACGAGCCCATCGCGGCCGCCCTCGACGCCGGCGCGGATGTCGTGCTGGCCGGCCGGGCCACCGACACGGCGCCCGTGGCGGCACCCGCGCTCCGGCGCGGCCTGCCCGCCGGGCCTGCCTGGCACGCCGCGAAGACCGCCGAATGCGGCGGCCTGTGTACCACTGACCCTCGCAGCGGCGGCGTCTACGTCCAGGTCGACCGCACTGGCTTCACCGTGGAACCGCTCGACCCGCACACGTCCTGCACGCCTGCCACGGTCGCCGCGCACATGCTCTACGAAAACGCGGACCCCTTCCGGATGCGCGAACCGCCCGGCACGCTCGACACTTCCCGGGCCATCTACACGGCCTGCGACGACCGGTCCGTGCGCGTCGAAGGATCTCGATTCGATCAGGCCCGCCAGGCCACCATCAAGCTCGAAGGCAGCGCGGTCGCAGGCTACGAAACGGTGAGCATCGTCGGGATCCGCGATCCCCGCATACTCGCCGATATCGGCACCTGGCTGGACACCCTCGACGCCACGCTCAACGACCAGGTGCAGACGCTGCTCGGCCTTGACCGCGGCGACTACGACACCCAGCTCCGCGCCTACGGCTACAACGCCGTCCTGGGCTCCCTCGACCCGGACCCCGCCACTCCCCGCGAGGTCGGCGTGCTGCTCAAGGTGCGAGCCAGCGACCAGGCAACGGCGACAGCGATAGCCAAAATCGCCAACCCGGGCCTGCTCCACCTGCCCCTGCCTGGCCTGACCGACCTGCCCAGCTTCGCGTTCGCCACATCACCGGCCGAGATCGAACGCGGCCCGGTCTACGAGTTCGTCCTTAACCACACGATCGACGGGGCCGGCCCCGGTGAACTGTTCCGCACCGAATTCCACGAGGTGGCCAATGCCTGATCAGACCCTCGGAACAGTGGCCGAGCTCGTCCGGTCCAAGAACGCGGGCCCGTTCTGGATGACCTTGGACGTATTCCTCGCCAACGACGCTGACTACCGGCGCGTCAGCGCCCCTGGCGTGCTCAGCGAAGCCACCATCGCCCACCTGTACCAGGTCCCGGCCGGGCCGATCCGCATCTTCCGGCTACCCAACCTCCGGGCCATCAAGATCTCCTTCCCGCGCCCCACGCCGCAAGGCAGCTTCACCGACCGCGACATGCACGCAGGCCAGCAGCACATCCCTCTGGCGGCGCTGCGGCTCCCGCCCGAACCCTGACCTCACGGCTCAGGAGCTCGACGGGGGGGCAGGCCGTCGAGTGCGGTCTGGAGGATTGGTTCGGTGTCGCCGTGGATCGTGGCGATGGCGACGATCATGTCGAGGATCTGTTCCAGGGTGAGGTCGTCACGGACTTCGCGGGCGTGTTGCGCGGCGGCGAGGAGCGGCCGGCCAGCGGCGATCACCCGGGTGCGGTTGTTTTCGAATAGGGGGTCGCTGCGGTCCGTTTCCTTGAGCAGTTCGGAGGCGATGTGGCGCTTGCTCGTGGTGAAAGCAAAGAACCGGTGCAGCCAAGCCGCCAGGGTCGCTCCGGGGGTCTCGCCGTCGATGGTCTCGGCGGCCTCGCAGATGGCATTGACCTCGTCAGTGTAGAGGGCCTCGAGGAGCTCCTGGCGTCCGGGGAAGTTGCGGTACAGGGTGGCCATGCCGACGCCGGCCCGTCGCGAGATCTCGGCCATCGACACCTCAGCCTCAGGATCGGCGAACGCGGTGCGGGCGGCGGCGAGGATCTTGTCGCGGTTGCGCTCGGCGTCGGCTCGTCTCGTGGGTGCCGGGATCTGGTGAGCGGGCATCGAGGCTCCAAGTGGACAGGTTATCCGGTTGTCGCTACAGTGAAGCGGACAGGCTATCCGCCTGCTTGCGTCCGATCATATCCGCCTGCCGCGACTGACTCGCGGCGGCTCAAGGGAGCTTCGTCATGGAATACCGGCCTCTGGGGCGCACGGGCGTCTCGGTCAGCCAGCTGTGCCTGGGCGCGATGATGTTCGGTGCGTTCGGCAACCCCGATCACCACGACGCGATCAAGATCATTCACAAGGCGCTGGACGCCGGGATCAACTTCATCGATACCGCTGATGGCTATTCGGCCGGCGAGTCAGAAGAGATCCTGGGCCAGGCGCTGGCCGGCGGACGGCGGGAGAGCGTGGTGCTCGCCGTCAAGTTCGGTCCTCCCTTCGGTGAGGACCCCAACCATCGCGGAGCGTCGCGGCGGTGGATCACGGAGGGAGTCGAGGGCTCGCTGCGCCGGCTTCAGACCGACTGGATCGACCTCTACCAAGTGGGCGTTCCCGACCCGAACACTGATATCGACGAGACCCTCGGCGCCCTGTCCGACCTCGTGCGCGCAGGCAAGATCCGCTCCTTCGGCGCGTCGAAGGTTCCCGCCTCTCAGATCGTCGAGGCCCAGTGGACCGCCGACCGCCGCGGCCACGGGCGGTTCCGCACCGAGCAGCCGCCCTACTCAATCCTGACCCGCGCCATCGAGTACGACGTGCTGCCGACCTGCCTGCGCCACGGCATGGGCGTCATGGCCTACAGCCCGCTGGCCCGGGGCTGGCTGTCCGGCCAGTACCGCAAGGGCCGGGATGTCAGCGGCCCGGGCTCCGCGGCTCGCGCCCGGCGCGCCGGGGACTACGACGCCGCCAACCCGGCCAACGCCGCGAAGTTCGACGCCGCCGATGCCCTCGGCGCGCTCGCTGACGAGGCCGGGGTGACCCTCATCCAGATGGCAGTCGCGTTCGTCACCCGCCACCCCGCGGTCACCTCCGCGATCATCGGCCCGCGCACCATGGAGCACCTGGACAGCTACCTCGCCGCCGACGGGATCGAGCTGTCCGCCGACATGCTTGACCGCATCGACGAGATCGTTCCGCCCGGAGTCACGATCAACGTCGCCGACAACATGTGGAACGTCGGCACGACGGCGCTGGGCGCCGCATTCCGCCGCCGCTAGCTCCCGATCGCCGATGCTGCACTGACGTCTCGCAGGCGGTCAGGTCCTCGTGGGGGTGCAGTACGTTCTCTACGGGGCCACCCTCGTCGTGGCCGTCGCCATCAGTTCGGTCATCGGCCGTCAGCGCGGCCGCGCGTCAACGAACCGCTCGGGAGGTCACAGGATGGTGGCCACCGTGCCCACCACAGCAGGCGAGGTCGACGTCGAGGATCTCGGCGTCGTGCTCATGCACGAGCACGTGTTCATCCGCACCGAGCCGCTCCAGTGGGGCTGGCCCGGCTTTGGCGGGTGGGATGAGGAGAACGAGGTGGCGGCCGCGCGCAAGCGGCTCGGCCTGCTCAAGCGCGCGGGCGTCGACACGATCCTGGACATGACCGTCCCCGGTCTCGGGCGCGATCCGGCGCTGGTCGCCCGCGCGGTCGACGGCACCGGACTGAACGTGATGTGCGCCACCGGCTACTACACCTACGACGACCTGCCGTTCCCGTTCCACTATCGCGGGCCGGGCAAACTGCTCGATGCCGACGATCACGTCCTCGAGTCGTTGTTCGAACGCGATGTGACCGTCGGGATCGGCGACACGGGCATCAGGGCCGCCGTGCTCAAGGTGGTGACCGACCAGCAGGGGATGACGGAGGATGTTGAGCGGCTCACCCGCGCGATCGCGAACGTCCACATGCGCACCGGCCGCGTAATCTGCACGCATGCTCACGCGCAGACCCAGCGCGGGCTCGAGCAGCAGCGGATCTTCTCCGAACACGGCGTCGATCTAGGCCGGGTCGTGATCGGGCACTCCAACGAGACAACGGATCTCGATTACCTCCGGCGGCTGATCGACAACGGCTCCTACGTGGGCTGGGACCGCTGCGGTCTGGACGTCATCGTGCCCCTCGCCGATCAACTGGACACTCTGGCTGAGCTCTGCCAGCGCGGCTACGCCAGCCGGCTGATGCTCTCGCACGACAAGGCATCATTTACCGACTGGTTCCCGGCGTCCGAGACCGACGCCTTCCTGCCCAGCTGGCAGTACACGTACATCAACAACGGAGTACTTCCGGGCCTTCGCGACCGCGGTGTCGCGGATGACCAGATCGAGCAGATCCTGGTCCGCAATCCGCGCGACTTCTTCGCCCAGGCAGATGCGTACACGCGGAGGAGGTGAGCGATGGCGATCGCAGCGCCGCCGCGGGTCTGAATTCAGGTGCGGGTATTGGTGAGATGCCGGCCGAGATACCCGACGTAGATCTTTCGTGTCTGTGCAGTTGCGTCGTAGAAATACAAGCGTGGGCTGATCTGCCCGCTCGCGCTTGCACCGATACGGATGTGAGCGCCCATGAAGGCCTGCCGTGATGGGTCGATCTCTGTAGGTACCGGAAGCTCCCGCTCGCGGCGCCACTTTGCATTATTTCGGACGGTCTCTGATTCGTCGCGGGCCACCTTGCCGGCGGGGACAACGTATGAATCGGATGGTGGTTTTTCACACCACATCTTGAAGTCGCCAGCAAAGGTCTTGGCCAGTTTTGCGTCGGCGTACGATTGCAGGGCACGGAGCACTTCCCATGAGCTCCGAACCCATGTGGACGATTCAGGGCTTCGATCTAGCGTCAATGGGGCCTGCCGGTCTCCGGTGAAATCAATCAGGGCAAGATCCGTTTCCACCCAGTCGAGCAGCTCTGCGAATGTTGCAGGAGGAGGGGCAGCGGGCTCATAAGCGGGAAGATAGGCTTCGCCCGCCCGCCCGTCGGCCACCAGTCGCTTCCGCAGGGAGCCGGCCAGGTTTTCTAGGTCCAGGACACGTTGTTCTCGCTCGATCAGTTCCGCCAGGGCGCTCTCGCGCTGCTCGAAGAAGGCATTCGCGCGGGCTTCTTGGTCCTCAGCGAGTATCAACGCAAGTTCCCGCTCCTCTATGAGCGCGGCCACCTGTGAGCGCATGGCCTCCACATCGGATGAGGCCGGGGAGCTGCCTGTCTGCGTGAGCAAAGTCCGGTTGACGCCGGCTAGCGGCCCCGGAAGCGGCGCTTCCGAGGCGAGCCGTCGCGGCAGCACCGACAAGATCCCGGCAGCCCGGCCCGGATCCGCCAATATCCTCGTCGCGGACAGTACTCGGTGACGAAGCGCCTCCTCCGCCACGGCTGGGTCCACGTCGGGCAGGTAGGTGCGCAGAGCGCCCCCCCATACAGCGTGCGAATGACCGATTCCCTCTCCGAATGCGGTGGTCCCGAGCGGATCGAGAAGGTAGATACTGGCCAGGCCGGGCACGTACCGCGTGACCCGCCTAACGACGCCCCTCCACTCTTCGAAGTCCAACACAGGATGCGCGGAGGCCACCACGGTCGGGAGACGACGTTCCGGGTCGCATAGGACATCGATCAGCTCATCGACGCTCTCCAGGCTCACCAGCGCCGGTTCGTTGGTGAGCAGGGCGAGCGAGTCATAGCTTTCCACCCTGGATAGCAGCCCTCGAGCCAGCCGGGGTACACCGGCCCGCACGCCCAGTTCCGTTTCCGCCGCCGCGTCCCGAGGCGCGAACTCGACCTCAACCCAGAACCAGGTAGCGGCATTCGCCGCAGGTTCCGCAGGGGCCTGCACAACCAGAGACGACAGCCACGCTCCGTCGTCCCTACTTTCCCGGAGCTGCCAACGCCAAGTCTGGGATCCATCGACCGAGTTGGCAGAGTTGTGCAGCAGTACCGCACCCGGACCGACCCTTGGGTCGCCGTTATCGAACTTAGCGAGGTCGTACTCTTTGCTGCGCAGCCATGCCCGCATCTCATCCCGGGCGGCTACATAAGCGTCTGCGGGCAGCAACGGGCTGTGGAAAACCGAACGATACCTTCCGTCATTCATCAGCTTCCTAAGTTTCCCGTCCGCGGCGCGGATGGCGGACGTGGACTCGTTGATCATCTCGTGCCAGGGCCGACAATCAGGCCACTGTACGCGCCCGTTCCGACGCAAATCAGGAGCAATGACGGAGGGAGGGTTATATCCGATAACTGCTTTTTCGGGGAATTGATGACATTATAGGTGATATGGGCTGATTGCCAGGCTCGCCGATAGCCGCGGATCTTGCCCTGCGCTAGCACGCTCTTTATGGTGTCCCCGCTCGCTGCTAACCGCTCGGTCGGCGGCCGCCGACATCTCCTGTTCGCCCGGGCGGCCGCCGAGTGTTGCCCGCCAGGGATGCTTCCGTCGGCCTGCATGGTCTGCTCCTTCGGAGGGAGCCATCACGATGCCGGGACCGCAGGTGCCGCCGACTGCCGCATTTACGATGCGGGTGTGGCCATTCCTATTCCGGATGACGTCCGGGCTCTTCTCGACGCGCCGAACTACGTCCGCCTGTCCACCCTCCGCGTCGATGGCTCACCCAGGAACTGGGTCGTGTGGATCGGGGTGGAGGGCGATTACCTTCAGGTGTGCACTGGGGAGAGCACGTGGAAGGCCAGGACATGCGCGCCGACCCGCGGGTCGGCATCTCCCTGGTGGACCTGGCCAACCCCTGCCGGATAGCGGCCATCCAGGGCCGGGTCGTCGAGATCCGACCGGACGAGGACTGCCGGTACATGGATCCCATCTCCGTGAAGTACACCGGCGGGCTGTTCCCTCGCGGCCCGGGCCGCGTGGGTTTCGTGATCGCAGCCGAGAAAGCCGGCCAGCGAACGCTCAGCTTCGCCCACAACCCGGGCGGCCACGCGAGCGGCGAGTGATCTACGGACCGCGTCGCCCTCGAGTGGTCACGGCGGCGGCCTGCCGGTCTGGATACGTTCTATTACCGTTTCTTGACCATTTCGCGGAGTGGGGGTAACGAGAGACAAGGGTGTCTGTGTCCAGCGCGGACCGCTGCAGGCCTACCGGGGAGTAAGGAACATGGCGGCTGCCGGCGAAGGCTACTTCCGCCAGCAAGATCCGGTAGATCGGGGCGCCGGGCAGAGTGATGGATACCGGCTGCACCTGCTCAGTAGTTTCCTGCTCCGCCGGAAGAACGCAACGGTCACGTTGCCTATGGGCTCCCAGCGGCTGCTCGCCTTCCTGGCCCTCCAGGGCCCGGCGCCACGCTGCGCCGTACTGGGCACCCTCTGGCCCGACGTAACCGAGTCACTGGGCCGCGGCAGCCTGAGAACGGCGATGTGGCGGCTGCATGTGGGCGCGCCGCGCCTCATCCAGGCCCTGGGCGACATGCTCGTGCTGCGCCCTGACGCGCAGGTGGACATCCATGCGCTAAATTATTCGGCGCAGGTCATCCTGGGGCAGGCGAGCCAGGCGCCGGTCGGCCGGGTGGTGCTGGATGCGCGCGGGGACCTGCTGCCGGGCTGGCACGACGACTGGGTGATCTTCGAACGGGAACGGCTCCGCCAGCTCCGCCTGCACGCGCTCGACGCACTCGCCGGGCAGCTCACCGTGCGCGGGCGCTACGCCGAGGCGCTGGAAGCAGCGATGGAAAGCACGCGGATCGAGCCACTGCGGGAAAGCGCAAACCGCATGATCATCGCGATCCACCTGGCTGAGGACAATGTCGCGGAGGCGCTGCGGCATTACGGACTGTTCCGGGACCTGCTCGGCGCCGAGCTGGGCATCGAGCCTTCGGCGCGGCTTACCAGCATGCTCCCGGCACCGCTCCGGCCCGTTGGCCGCTGCTGACGCCGCCTGTGCCGTTTACCTGGCCATTGACGCCCAAGGTGACGGCGCGGTGACGTCTGGCCCGCAGACTCGCTGTGTGTAGGCCGAAGCTGGGCGGCGCGAAAGCAGCCGCAGCCGGCCGCAGGATGCTGGCGGCGTCTCATTAGGAGGTGCGCTGATGACCGTTCCGGCCGCTGGATTTCACCTCCGCCTGCTGAATGGCTTCGAACTGTCCGCTCAGGGCCACCCGGTCCCAGTCGGCGCGGGCCCACAACGGCTGATTATCTTCCTGGCCCTGTACGGCCGGGCGGCCGCGCGGAGCTACGCTGCCGGCGTTCTCTGGCCTGATGTGCCCTCCGACCGCGCGATCGCCAACCTGCGGGCCAGCATCTGGCGGCTGCCATCGCATTGCCGACCCCTCGTTGACCTGGGTACGCGCCACATCGGCCTGGCGGCCGACGCTACGGTGGACTTCACCGAGGCGGTGGCGCTCGCGCACCGGCTGATCGGCCGCTCGGAGATCAGCGATGACTCAGACCTCAGCGGGCATGCCCGCGCCGAGCTGTCCAGCGAGCTGCTGCCGGCCTGCTACGACGAATGGGTGCTGATCGAGCGGGAGCGGTTCCGTCAGCTCCGCCTGCACGCCCTGGAGGTGCAGTGCGAACGGTTGACCGGCCAAGGGCGTCACGGCGAGGCGATTGATGCCGGCCTGACCGCGGTCTGCGCGGAGCCGCTACGGGAGAGCTCGCACCGGGTTCTGATCAGCGCCCACCTGGCCGAGGGGAACACCGCCGAGGCATTACGCCAGTACGAGCTGTACCGCCGGACGCTGGACGAGGAACTCGGTCTCGAGCCCTCGGATGTCCTGCGCGACCTGACCGCCAGGCCCTGGCCGACCCGCAATTTTCATGCTGGCCGTGGCCCGCAGAGCCGTGCCAACCGGTCGGCAGGCCAGGTGACCGCAGTGGTGACGCCCGGGTGACGGGCGGTTTCCTAGCGTGTGGCCAAGGAGGCGAATCGTGAGACGTCTGGATCGTGGCGCCAGCTACCCCATCGCGGTTGACCTGGCGGGCGAGGCGGGCTGGACTGAGGCGCTGGAAGCCGAGGGGCTCGCTGACGCCCTGCGGTCCAGCATAAGCGATGAGTACGCGACGGCCAGTAACGAGCAGATGGGCGACGCCCTCATGGAGATGCTGGACTCGATGAGCCCTGCGGAGGCGCTCAACTTCGGGTCGGCTCTCAGCCGGATCGGCAAGAGCGCAGGCCAGCTGGTAGCGGATCCCGCCTTCCGCCAAGTCGCCAGCGCCGCGCTGCCGATTGCCGGCGGGCTGATCGGCGGGCCGATGGGTGCCGGTCTCGGTAGCCTGGCCGCAGGGGCCTTGGCGGGCCCGGCGGCACCGCCGCCCGCCGCAGCCAGGCCGACTCCCCCGCCGCCCACCCGGACAGCTCCAGCACCTGCACCGGCAGCTGCCCCTGCTCCGGCGCCATCCGCGCGCGCCATCCCGCCACCGCCCGCGACGCCGCCACCCGGGACGGGTCTCCCGGGGTCCGTAGCGGGCGGCTCGCAGGCGGCGAAGCAGTGCCTGGTGCTGACCCACCAGCGCGACATGCTGCAGGCCCTGCTGGCCACGGCCCTCGGCCGACACGGCCGCCTGCAGGTCAGCGGTATCCCGGTCGCGCAGTTGCTCGCGCTGCTCAGTGAGCTGTTCGCGCAGGCAGCCGCGGATGCCGACGAGCTGATGTACCTCGGCGGGCAGGCGGACGCCGCGGAGAGTGCTGGCGAGGATGACCTGGCCGACTCGTTCCGGTCGCTGTACCACGATCTGCTCGGTGCCGACGATCTTGAGTTCACCGAGGCGGCCGGATGGGAGGGACTGGACTGATGAGCGCAACCGAGCTGGAGGAAGTCCAGGCCCTGCTCGAACGCGTCCTGCCTGACCCGGCCGGCTTCGCTGAACGGCTGTGCCTGCAGATCATGACGCGGTGGGGAAATCTGCCTGAACCAGGTGCGCGTGCCTTCTACACCGCCACCACCGTTGACGATGCCCCCGCGGGCGAGCCTGTCATGACCGCTGATCCGGTGGCGGCCGATGAAGCACCCGTCGATACGAACATCCTGCTGGCGGCAGCCCTGGGCGCCTGCCAGTGCTGGGGATTGCGGGCGGGGTGTCGCCTGTGCGGGGGTTACGGGTCGGCCGGCTGGGCCGAGCCGGACCCCGAGCTGTTCGAGGAGCTGGTCGGGCCTGCCATCGCAAGGCTGACGGGCTTTTACGGCGACGGCTCCGATGAACCCAGCCGGGCGAGAGCTGACCACGGAAGCAGCAACGATCATACGACGCAGGGAGAGAAACCATGAGCGAGGCATGGCCAGAGGCCGTGGAATCGGAAGCCTACGGCGAGGCCGCCGGAGAGGCCTACGGGGAAGCGTACGGCGAGGCGGCCGGCGAGAGCGAAGCCTACGGCGAGGACGCGCGGTCCGACGCTGCCCAGCGGGCCCGGCAGCGGCAGATCGTCTACGCGCGACAGCAGCGGCAGGCCCAACTGCGCCGCCGGCAGCCAGGGTCGCCGCCGCCGGTGCGCAGGCCGGCGACGGGGCCTGGCCCCGGGCAGGCCATTAGGGCTGTCCGTTCCCTGGACCTCGAGACTAAGGTGGCCCAGGATTCGATGCGCCGCGCCCTGGAGGAGGCGAACAGGCGGGCGGCCCGGGCCACCTGGGGCACTGTGGCCAGCACCGCTGCGTCGCAGGTATTCGACTCGTTCGAGAAGGACCTCGGCAACCACCCCATCGTGCGCGCCGGGATCCGCGGTGCCCCCCTCCTCTTGCTCTCACCCGAGAAGCCGCAGCAGGGGTTCGAGGCCTTCATCACCGACCCGCGAGTCGTGGGGAGTCTGGTGCTGGGCGGCATCTTCATAGCGGGCCGGTTCAGGAGCGCCGCCCAAGGCGTGGATCACATCGACATCGCCGATCCGGGCACTCTCTTCCCGTTCAAGCTATTTGTAGGCGACCAGGGCAGCCTGACGGCAATCGCGCGTGAGCGCAACAACAACGTTGTCCAGAACATTGCCTTTACCTGGTCTTCCTCGAAAAATGAAATCCTGCAGGTCGCTTCGGGCGGCGATTTCAAGGCGCAGAGCCTCGGGACCGTGACTGTCACGGTGACCGACGGCGACCGCACCAACCAGGCGTCAATAACCGTCATGGACCCACAACTGATGCGAGGCGCCGCGCCCAACGCCGCCGCGGGACAACCGGCCGGCGCCGGTCCACAGCCAGGGGCAGCACCACAGCCAGGGGCAGCACCCCAGGCGGGAGCAGCACCCCAGGCGGGAGCACCGCCCCAGGCGCAGGCACCGGGGACGCCTCCCCTTGCTGGTATTTAAATGCTGAGTGCGTTGTGGACCCAGCGCTGTGGGAACTGCTGCGGGCCGAGGCGGGAGCCGGCGATGACCGGGAGATCGAGGCGATCATCCGGCTGGCCCGGCCGGGGACCGAGATCCCGGATGTGCGGATCGTCGCCCGCTTCGGCCCGATAGCCACCTGCCGGATCCGGCCGCGGGATGTCATCGCGGTCCGGTCCCGGAGCGACGTCCTCAGCCTCAAGGCGCCGCGAGGCCTCAGTCCCGGGCTCGATCCGGGCCCTGCCCCGGCGAACCCGCCCGTCCCGGCCAGGCTGAGTATCCAGCCGACAGACCTGCGGCGCAGCCCGGCTATCACGCTGACTGGTGCGGGTGTAGTGGTGGCTTCCGTCGACTGGGGCATGGATCTGGACTCAGTCGCCCTGCGGTGGCCTGGCGACCCGCAGGCCGCGGGCCCGGGCCGCATCCCGGGCGGCACCCGGTTCCTGTCGTTCTGGGATCAGCGCGACCAGGCCACCGGGCCGCATCCGGAGCCGTACGGCTACGGGGCGGTCCATGACCGGGCGGAGATAGACAGCGCGCTGCTGGACCCGCGGCCCTACCAGCGGCTCGGCTACCACCCGGCCGTCGCGGATCCAGGCGGAACCGGGTCACACGGCATGCACGTCATGGACATCGCCGCCGGGAACGGAGAGGCGGAGGGCCCGTCCGGCGTCGCGCCCGATGCGGACCTCGTCTTCGTTCACCTGGCCGACCGCAATACCGGGGGGCTGGGCAGCTTCGGCGACTCGGTGCGGCTGCTGGAGGCGGTCGACTTCATCTCCCGCACGGCCGGGGCCCAGCCATGTGTGATCAACATCAGCGCCGGCCGCATCTGCGGGCCCAAGGACGGCACCACGCTCGTGGAACGTGCCCTGGACCATTTTCTGGCCACCACCGCCGCCCGCTTCGTTGTCAACAGCGTCGGCAACTACTACCGCTGGCGGACGCACGCCTGCGGCACCATCGAGGCCGGCCAGGAATACTCGTTTACCTTCATCAGCGATCCAGCAGACACCACAGCCAACGAGTTGGAGATCTGGTACGACGGCGACGACGAATTCGCCGTGCGCATCGACCCGCCCGGTTACACGGCCGGGCGCCCGGTTTGCCTCGGCGAGCGGTCTGACCTTCTGGTCGGCCGCCAGGCGATAGGCCGGGTGTATCACCGCAGGCATGATCCCAATAACGGTGACAATCACATCGCCGCCTTCCTGGACCCGGGTGGGCTGGCCGGGAACTGGACCGTGACCCTGGAGGGCCGCCGCGTCAGCAGCGGCCGGTTTCACGCCTGGATCGAGCGCGATGATTCCTGCCCGGGCTGCCAGGCCAGGTTCGCGCCGGACGACAGCAACCCGGTCACCACCATCGGCACCATTGCCAGCAGCCACCTTCCTCTGGTGGTCGGCGCCTACGACGGTCACGACCCGGCCCGGCCCGCCGCGCCGTTCAGCAGCGCCGGGCCCACCCGGGACGGCCGGTGCGGCAAGCCCGATTTGGTCGCGCCGGGCGTGGACGTGCTGGCCGCGCGGTCGGCTCCGCTCACCGCCAGCCGGAACCCCGGCCTGCTCACCCGCAAGTCAGGCACCAGCATGGCGGCGCCGGTGGTCACCGGCGCGGTCGCCCTGTGTCTGCAGGCGGCAGGCAGCCGGCTCACCGCCCCGCAGATCCGCGACCTGGTGCTGGGCAGCTGCGATCCGGGCCCGGACGCCGATCCCGGATGCCGCTTCGGCTGCGGGTACCTGAACATCCCCCGCCTGGTCGAGGACCTCCACCGGTCCCTGAACCCGGCCGTCGGTCCGCCAGCCGCAAAGGAGACGACCATGAACACCGACGACGACCTCATGCTGCTCTCGGCGGCTCCGGCCATCGCCTACCGCGAGTACCTCTACCGCCCGGGCGGCGACTTTGCCCGCTGGATCAGCGACCGGTTCGACGTGGTCGGCGGACCGGGACAGCCCATCGGCCAAGCGCCGCAGGAAGGCGACGTACTGCTTGAGGTAACGCTGGGGCGCATGGGCCCGGGCCGGTGCATCGCCCTTCAGGCAGGTGAACTTGAGCTGCTGACCGCACCGCCGCGGCTGGCGCATGGCCGGCTGCTGCTGCGGCCGCGACTGCGCGCGGAGATGTCCGATCCGTTGCCCGTCGAGCCGGCCGAGGCCGACGGCACGGAAGTCGACCGGCTGATCGACCAGGGGCTGCCGGAGAACCAGATCACAGATACGACCTTCTACCTACGGCACCCCGCTCGGGCGGGTACGACGCTCGTGCCGGGCACAACGATGGCCCGACTGTGGCAGACGATCCGTGACAACGAGGTCCGCCCGCGCCTCCGGCAGCGGCTGGCGGTCAGCCCCACGGACCCCCTCCAGCTGGCCGTATTCCTCAGCCAGTACGAAAACGACGATCGCGTGCCGGCTGAGTACACCGCGCGCTTCCTGACCGCCACGCCGCTGCTATCCATGGGGCGGACGCTGCGCGACCAGGTGCTCGCGAACTGGCTCCGCGGCGGGCGCCCGCTGTCCACGGCCGGCCTGTACCGGATGGCGCTAGAGATCGCCGGGAACGCAGGTACGGCCGCACTGCTATGCCACAACGTCAGCAAAGCCTTCGTCCGCGAGGGCCAGGCGATCACCTGGCGGCGGACCAGCACAAAAGGCGAGTACACCGACGGGCAGAATACGTATACCGCCAGGGTCGTGAACCCCGCCGGACGGCTCCGGTACTCCCGCGATGGCAAGCAGGAGACCACCTCAATCTTCTTCCTCCTCTTCTCGGCCACCGAGTTCGGGACCGTAGATCCCGGGGACTGGTATCACTACTTCGTCACGGCCAGCGTGACGGCCCTAGCGAGCACGGGCCGGCTCCACCCGGCCTCCGGGCGTCGCGAGGATACCGAGACCGTCGCCGAAGATCGAGGCGGCAGAGTCGGCGCCACCGCGTACGAGATGGTTCTTGCCGACCGCCTGGCTGATCTCGAACAGCAGATGACCGACCCGCGGCTCGCCCCAGTTCCGGGCTACCGCGGCTGGGTGATCGCGAACGTCCTGAGCTTCCTCGAAGGAGGGGGCTACGGCGCCGACTACGCGACCGACCAGTCGGACGTGCTACGGGAAAGCAAGGCGCACCTGCAGGGGGCGACGTTCGGGCTGCGCATCATCGGAGGGTCCCCCGGTCCGGGCTGGAGCTGGCATGTTCCGGTCGCCGGCAGCCTGTCCACGGCTGACCTCGCCCTCGGCTTCAGCCTGAAGGAAAAGACAGCGAATATCTGGGGACCCAGCGGACAGAGCGTCAGCGAGGAGTCCGATGCCACCGGGCCTGCGAACGGGGAACCGGACAGCAGCGAAGGCAGTGACCAGGGGTGGCGGCTATGGACGGACCTGATCCAACACCGGGCGCCGCCGCAGGTCGTCGCCGATCTGGCCAGACGCGGGATATCGATTCCCCCGCTGAGGGATGCAAGCGGTGCCATCAATCTCGACTACTACGGCGTCAGGATATCAAAGCTGCCGTCGCTGAATGGACGGCAGCTGACACCTGCGCAGCTGCTCGCCCACATCCGGCGGAATCTCAATATCTTCGTTGATAACAACAATTCCACGTTCCCGCCGCTGGACAATTCCATCGACGGAACCCGGTGGCAATCGGATGACCCACTCGGGGCGGTAATCAACATTCAAATTCATTATCTTAGGTCCTTTAATCCATTGAACCTGTTTATCGATCAGGGCCTCGTGGTCTGCTCGCGCTCTGAACCGAACCTGTGGGTCTTCACCACGGCTCACGGCGGGCCCGCCAGATATCATCCTGTTACCGGGAACCGCATGTGGGGGATACGCCCGGACGGAGATGGGTGGATCCTGTTCGTGCAGGGAGCGGATCGTACGACGCAGGCAATTGACCGCGGCTTCAACGTTGTGAACTCTGTCTGGCGTGGCGCTGACGAGCTCTGGCAGAGTTTCCAGGCCAAGACGTGCTCTTTCATCAATACCCATCAGGGCTCGGCCATAGTGGTGCCACCGCAATCGAGACGCTGGCCCTGGGCGGATATCGAGGGCCAGCTGCCGTCCGCCTCAGCCGAGGAGACACCGCCCAGAGCGGAAACGCAGTCAGCTGAGCAGCCCCCAGAGCAAACCGTCCCGCCGCAGCACACGAGCGCGGACGGCGTCCGGATGATCTCCGGGTTCGAGGGCTTCTGCGCGAACCTTTACGACGACGGGTCACCGCACTGCGGGCGCGGTCACGGCCACTGCACCATCGGCTACGGTCACCTCGTCCACCATGGCCCCTGCGACGGCCGTGAATCTGAGCAGCCGTTCCTGGCCGGGATCTCCCGGGACCAAGGCCGCCAGCTACTTGCGGCCGACCTCACGCGATCGGAGAACCGTGTCCACACGATGGTCACGGCCGCCCTTACGCAGCAGCAGTTCGATGCGCTAGTGAGCTTCGATTTCAACACTGGCCGCCTGAATACCCTGGTGCATGATCTCAACTCCGCCCAGTCCGGCCATATCCCGGCGCTGATGAACCAGTTCGTGCACGCCCATGTGGACGGTCAGGTTGTCGTGCTTCCCGGGCTCGTGACACGCCGCGCTGCCGAGGGCACGCTCTTTGCGACCGGGCAGTACCCGCGCTGATGACCCGCATGGTGTGATGCTGACCGCACAATCCTGAGGCGAGGAGAGCCGTGACCGAGAACGCCAGATCGCTCGTTCTCCGGGCCTGGCTCGAGCCTGATGCCCGGCCATTCCTCCGGGTCCGTGTGATCGAGCTTGAGCCCGGCGACGGGGAGCGGTCAGTCATCGTCACCGCATCGGTGGACGAGGCGTGCGGGGCCGTGCGCAGCTGGCTGGACGCGCTGCAAGGCCGGCACGGAACGGTTGGAGGTTAATCGACCTCCTCGTACGCCGGGCGCCGAGGCTGATAGCGTCGCCTGCCCACGGAGGCCTGAGTTTTCCAGTCTGCCGCACAGGTTTGCGGAGGCCGACCATGGCTCGCTGCCCGCGATCATGCAAACGGCGGCCCTCCAAGCGCCGCTGGCAGGTAGGCGGCGGCACCGGAGGCTCGCGCCGCCAGGGCAGCGGGGATGCGGGGCGCGATGAACGGCGGCAGGTAGTCGGTCACCGCGGCGGGGTCGGTGAACTGGCAGTCGTCCAGTTCCTCCTGCTGGAGCACGATGCCGGCCGGGCCGGCGAGGGTCCCGCCATCGAAGACGAAGTGCATGATCGGGTTGGGCCGCTCCCCATCCGGCGCGGCCCAGTCGATCACCAGCAGCCGGCCGGCGGGAAGATCGAGCCCGAGCTCCTCGCGGACTTCACGGGCACACGCGGCATGCGGCGGCTCGGCGTGCTCGCAGATTCCCCCGGGCAGCGTCCAGTGGTCCCGGTAGTTGGGCTTGACCAGCAGGACCCGCCCGGCGGGGTCCGTGATCAGCGCCGCGGCGGCAGCGTAGAGGACCGGCAGGCTGGCATACCAGGTAGCGGCATCGGTTTCCATCCGCTCATCCTTGTACTCCCAGAGCCGTTTCGCGCTTCCGTGGGCTGGTTTACCGCGAGCCGGGTGCTTGCAGTTGCAGGCGCCGTTGCTCGATGATCAGGCAGCGATCTCCCACGTACAGCAGCCCGGCTGCCTCAGCGATGGCGCGGGCCTCCGGCGAGGCGATGCCCAGTTGCAGCCACAGCGCCGTGGCGCCCGCCGCCACCGCCTGGCGGGCGATATCCGGCGTCTGCTCCGGCGGCCTGAACACATTGACCAGGCCGACCTGCCCGGGAACGTCCCGGAGCGTCCGGTAGGCCTACTCGCCGAGAATGGCATCAGCGTGCGGGTT
>JAWWPY010000283.1:0-27928 GCA_033854735.1 Streptosporangiaceae bacterium
CCAGGTCACCACGGACGGTGCCGGAATTGCTCCGGCCGAACGCGGTGAGCACCAGGCTGCCCGGGTCAAAGTCGATCACCGTTGGCAGGTCGCTGACGTCGCCCTGCTCGTAGGACATGCCCTTGTCGGCCACGTCGATCCGGTAGCTGCCCGCGTTCCGCCCGGAGACGGTGACACCGAGGCTGAACGGGGATGGGTCGTTATCTGTGCGGACCGTCGACTGCCAGATGATGAACATGAACGGCACCAGCAGGTCGGCCGCGTCCGCCGGGAGGCCGTGCGCCCGCCCGGAGCCCTGCCGGATGTCCCAGGAGTGCACCGTGAAGTCCATCAGCTGGCCGGCCGCGTAGATGAAGGCCGGGACCGGGCCCATGTAGCTGTGCGGGACAATGAGGCCCGTCCACTCCTCGGCGGTCAGCGGCTCAAGGATCCCCATCATCTGGTCGAGGTCGGCCCGCGCCCGGGCAATCAGTTCCGGTTGCGACAAATCCCGGAACTCGGTCGCCGCCTGGCCGGCCAGCTCGTGCATGACAGCGAGGCCATGCGCGGTGGCCTCGCCGCCGCTGCGGGCCGTCTCGAACGCGGCGAAGTAGCCCTCCGTCGTGTCCACGATGTGGCCCACCACATCCCGGACGGCCCAGCTCTCACAGGCCGTCGGGGCTTCCCAGATACCAGGCTGCTCGGCCATCTCGAACAGCCGGTTAGCCTCCTCGCGGACAACTCGCAGAATCGTGTCCTTACCCTCGTAGGACATCGCGTTCCAAGTACTCATCACCGTCCACCTCTCTGTGATCCGGACAGTACGAACGACAGCGCACAACATCGCGGCGTGTCAATGCCCGGCCGGAGCTTCCTGGCTGTTCGGTTACGCTGACGCCGGAACTTGTAACAGGACCACAGTCCCGGAAGGGCGCGATCGTGACAGGCGAATGGTTCCGCGGCATCTCGCCCAGCCGGGAGGTGCCGCCGGAGATCGACACCACTGTCGCCCATCCGGCCCGGGTGTATGACTACTGGCTGGGCGGCAAGGACAATTTCGCCGCTGACCGGGAGGCCGGCGAGCGGGTGATCGCCGCGCAGCCCGCGATCCTGCATGGTGTCCGGGCGAACCGCGCCTTCCTGGGCCGGGCGGTGCGGCACCTGGCTACCGGCGCCCACATCGAGCAGTTCCTCGATCTGGGCACCGGTATCCCGACCGCCCACAACACTCATGAAGTGGCCCAGAACGTGCTGCCCGCGGCCCGGGTCGTGTACGTGGACAATGACCCGATCGTGCTGGCTCATGCGCGGGCCCTGCTCATCAGTACCCGCGGCCCGACGTCCTACATCGACGCCGACGTGCGGGATACGTCGGCGATCCTGCAAGCCGCCCAGCGAACCCTGGACTTCAGCGAGCCTGTCGCGGTCATGCTATTGATGATCATGCATCTGATCCCGGATTCGGATGACCCGTACGGGATCGTCAGGCGACTGCTCGACGCCGTGCCGTCCGGCAGTTACCTCGTGCTCTCCCACCCGGCCAGCGATATCGACACGGCGGCGGCGGCCAGGGCGGCCCAGCGGTACAACAAGCTGGTCACCACCCCGCAGACGCGGCGCAGCCGGGCCGAGGTGACCAAGTTCTTCGACGGCCTGGACCTGCTCGACCCGGGCATCGTGCAGACCGACCAATGGCGTCCTGAGCCGGAGGCCGATCCCGGGGGCAAGGCCCCGGGCTACGCCGGGGTGGGCCGGAAGCACTGATTGCCCCTCCAGGAGCGGGGCGTCCTACGGGAGCGGGGCCCCTCCAGAAGTGGGTACCGCACCGGAATAAGTGGCGCGGGACAGGGAAGACGGCCCGGGGTATGTACCCAGCATCTGTCTAGCCTATTAAACAGATCGAGATAATAAGCTACTATTCCTCCGCAGCTGTACAGCGTGCGAAGGGGGCTCTTCGTGGCTTTGCCGGACTTCCTGATTATCGGTGCCCCGAAGGCGGGCACCACCGCACTTCACGCTGCCCTCGCCCGGCATCAGGCGCTCTTCATGTCGCCGGTCAAGGAGCCGAAGTTCTTCCTGACCGATGGCCCGCCGCCCACCCGGGGCGGGGGACCCGGTGACATCCCGACCTACCGCGAGCACATCTGGCGGCGAGCGGACTACGAGGCACTCTTCGCGGACGCCCCGGCCGGCGCGTTGCGCGGCGAGTCCACGCCGTTCTATCTCTATGACCGGCAGGCCCAGCGCCGGATCCGGGACCTGATCCCGGATGTCAAGATGATCGCGATGCTGCGCGACCCGGTGGAACGCGCGCACTCGAACTGGACGCACCTATGGTCGGCCGGGCTCGACCCCATCGATGACTTCGTCGCGGCCTGCGCGGACGAGGACCGCAGGATCGCCGCGGGGTGGGCCCAGTTCTGGCGCTACACCAGGCTCGGCCGGTACGGCGAGCAACTGGAGCACCTGTACACGCTGTTCCCGCGGGAGCATGTCCTGGTGCTCCGGTACCGGGCGCTGGTCGACTCTCCGGCCGAGACGCTGGACACCATCTGCGCCTTCCTGGGCGTTCCGCGAGGGGTCGTGACCGAGGTGCCCAGGGAGAACGTCACAGCTCACCCGGAGCGGTCGTTCAGCCATCTGGCGGTTTCCCAGGCGGTCCGGGCCATCACAGCGGCCGGCCGGCACCTGCCGGGGACGGCGGCGACGGCCATGGCCCGGCCGCTGGAGCGCATCCTGCAGCAGAAGGCACCCAGTCGGCAGCCGCTCACCTGGGAGCAGCGCCAGGCCCTGCTGCCATACTTCGACACCGACGTCCGGCTGCTGGAGAAGGTCACCGAGTCGGATTTCAGCGACTGGCTGCAGCCCAGGGAGCGTTCCGGCGGCCTGGTGGGGGAACGGCCGCCCGGCCAGTGGCAGGCGCGCAACGGCCGTCCCCAGGGCCGGCCCTGAGCAGGGGGCCGCGGCATGCCGCGGCCAGCCGGGTGGGCCGGCCCAGCGGATAGGCCTGCCGGGTGAGCCGGTTCAGTGGATAGGCCTGCCGGGTGAGCCGGTTCAGTGGATAAGCGGAGTTCGGTCCGCAGGTCGTGCGCGCCGTCCGGCCCGGTCATCTCGTAGTAGAGCCGCCGCGTGCCATCGGGCAGGGGGAGAATGTCCAGGTAGCGCAGCCCGCCGTGGGCGTGCGGCGACCGGGCCCACGGGACGGATCCCAGCGCCGACAGGCCCGTAGGGTCGGACCCCGTCGCGATTCCGGTGCGCTCCTCGTAGTTCTCGGCCGCGCTGGCGCGCCCGTCGTAGTAGGCCACGATGGTGCCGCCCAGGTAGCAGACCGCGCTGACCCTGGTGCCCCGCGAGTCCCACAGGCCGGGCCGGCCGTTCAGCGCGGTCCCCTGCCAGGTCCACTCCCGGCCGTCGTGACTGGTGGCGTAGTCGGTGGTCATCTGGTCCGCCTCGTCAGGATCGGCCAGCGGATGGCATGACGCCCAGAGCTGCCACATCCCGTCCCGGTGCACGATCACCGGATCCTTGACCGCCGTCTTGGTGTCGCCCGGCAGCACAACCTGGCTGCTGTGCGGGTCGAATTCGGCCGGGTGGGCCGCCTCGATCAGCTCAACTCGCCAGTGCTTGGTGCCCGGGGTGGCGCAGCTGAGGTAGAGCCGCCAGGCCCCCTCCGGGGTGCGCACGAGCGACGGCCGTTCCAGCGAGTCGGTGCTCATGAGCTCGCGGCCGATACTGAGCAGCGTCTCGAAGTGCTCGCCGTCGGCGGACCGGGCAATGGCCACGGCGTAGCCGCGGCCGTAGCCGATCGGGCGGCGCATCCGGTAGGCCAGGTAGATGCCGTCATCGCCGAGCGCGGCGCTGGGCGCTCCGGCCCAGTAGCCGGTCCCGCTGCCCGGGGGCTCGATCGCCACCACGGATCGCTGCGGCTCCGGCAGCAGGGCGCCAGCGGGCGGTCCGGATTCCCCTATAAGCATATAGGAATTATAGACATAGTCGGCTCCTTGCGCGGGCCGGGAGGCAACATCTGGGTAACGTGTGCTGCGTCCAGGCCTCGCGCGCCGCGCCGCGGCGCGCTGCGCGGGCCACGCCGCGCGGCGGCGGCAACCAGCTACGTCGGTCGAAGCATACTCTGGTAGACGGCGATCAAGGCGGCCTTCTGCTCGTTGCTCAGCCGCTGATCGGCGCGGATAGCCGCCTCTGCGTCCGGCGCGGACGGCGCGGAACCAGCATCGGCGGCCTTGGCCGCGGCGAAGCCGTCCGGATCCAGCAAGCCCGCTTCCGCGAGCAGTGTCTCCGCGGAAACGTTGAGCGCGTTGGATAGGAGCTTGAGGACGCGGACGGACGGCTGGTGCAGCCCGCGCTCGATCTGGCTCAGATACGGATTGGACAGGCTCGTCAGTTCCGCCAGCTGGCGCAGGGACAGGTTGGCGAGCTTGCGCTGGCTGCGGATGAAGGCACCCAGAGCCTCCGTCTGCGCCGCCCACGGATCTGGCACCGGGAACCCCATCCTTCTGGCCAAGCGGCATGGCCCGATCGGGCCATGCCGCTAAGTATAGTATGCATCGAGTATGGCCGCCAGGAACGTGCGAGCGCGGCGAACCGGGAATCCCTGGTTCGCCGCGCGGCTGGTTGGTTACTTGGCGGGGGAGTCGGCCTTCCTGGCGGAAGCGGCGGTGCCGTTCTTCTTGGCGGTCACCGGCCCGGTCACCTCGAGCACGCTCTCGGCGAACTTCCGCTGGCTGGCGAGCAGCTGCTCGGCGAAGTCGTAGGCACTGGCCACGAGCTCCTCGGGCTTGGGCAGCTTGTCAGCCAAGGGCAGGCTGGGCGTTGGGATCGACGGCGTAATCGACTGGACCGTCTCGGTCCAGGTCTTGAGGGCATCGACGACGGCGTCCTGGCTCTTGCGGACGGTGTCCAGGATCTGGCCCTGAATCTCATGGCCAACGGTGCGGGTATCGGTCATTTCTTCCTCCTCGGGGGTGGTCTCTACGCTTGCTATACTACGCGCTTTGGTAGATTTGTCAAGCGCGGTGGATGGGCGGGGCGGCGCCGCGCGTCAGCAGACGGAGGGCCAGGCGGGCGCTGCGTCAGCCGACGGGGAACCGGTCGGCACCGTGCGTCAGCCGTGGATGTAGTCGCCGGGGGCGTCGCCCAGCGCCGGGTGACGGCGGGTTCCCATGGGGGGTGGCTTCGTCAGCTCCCCGGCCCGCTTGCGGGCCCACTCGGTCCAGTCCTCCCACCAGGAGCCGGCGTGGCGCTCCGCAGCCGCCTGCCACCCGGCGGCGGTGGGCCCGTTCCTGCGGGCCGCCTCGTGCCACGCCTTCGGCCCGGGTGGGTTGACGATACCCGCGATGTGCCCACCGTTGGACAGCACGTACCGGACCTTTCCGCCGAGCAAGCCGGTCGTCTTGTAGGACGCCTGCCACGGCACGATGTGGTCGTTCACGGCGCTCACCACGTACGCGTCGCTCTTGATGTCCTTCAGGGACAGGTCCTGTCCGGCTACCTCCATCCCGCCCTTGGCCAGCTGGTTGTCGATGTAGAGGGTGCGCAGGTAGAACGAGTGCATAGCCGCTGGCAGCCGGGTGCTGTCGCCGTTCCAGGCGAGGATGTCGAAGGCCGGCGGCCGCTGGCCCATCAGCCAGTTCGACGCCACGTAGCTGAAGATCAGATCGTTGGCCCGCAAGATGTCGAATGTCGATGACATCTGAGAGCCTTCCAGGAAGCCCTTGGCCGCCATCTGGCGTTCGTGCCGGGCCACGGTCGGCTCGTCGGTGAACACCCCGAGCACTCCCGGCTCGCTGTAGTCGAGCATCGTGTTGAGCAGGGTGAGCGAGCCGACCCGGTTATCGCCGGTCGCCGCGAGGTAGGCAGCGAGCATCGCCGTGAGGGCGCCGCCGAGGCAGAGCCCCACGATGTCGATGTGGCTGGCGCCGGTGATGTCCGTGATGACGTCCAGCGCGGCCTTCGGGCCGCCGATGAGGTAGTCATCCAGGGTCACGCCGCGCATGCTGGCGTCCGGGTTGCGGTAAGAGATCGCGAAGACCGTGCGCTCGTGCTGGACCGCCCACTCGATGAAGCTGCGTCCGGGGGCGAGGTCCATGATGTAGTACTTGTTGATCCACGGCGGGCTGGCCAGCACCGGAATTGCCCGGACCTGAGGGGTCTGCGGTGAATACTGGATGAGCTCCATCAGCTCGTTGCGGAAGACGACTTTCCCGGGGGTCGCCGCGAGGTTCGTGCCCAGCTTGAAGGACCGCGTGTCCACCTGGCTCGGGCGTCCCTCGTTATTGGCGACGTCATCCAGGAAGTGGCGGGCGCCAGCGAGCACGCTGCCACCGCCGGTCTCGAACGCCCGCTTCAGGGCCGCGGGATTGGTGAGCAGGAAGTTCGTCGGGCTGGACGCGTCGAGCAGGAAGCCGGCCGCCAGCTCGGCCTTCGCGTCGCTCACCGGGTCCCCGCGCCCGGCGGTCAGCAGGTCATCGGTGAACTGCCGGGCGGCCAGGTAGGCCTGGCGCAATGCGAAGAACCCGGGGTTGTCCTCCCACGCCGGGTCGGTGAAGCGCTTGTCCGGCCCGGGGGCAATGGGCGGCGGCGCATCGGACCCGGCCGCCCTGGCCATGGTGGCCTGGGCGATCCTGGCCAGCGTGCCAAACCAGCGCAGTGCCGCCTGGCTGGTCTGGCCAGGGCGCGCCGCCGCCCGGTTCAGCACCGCCAGCAGCGACTCGCCGAAGCTCGCCATGTCGAGGGAGCCGAAGAGGCCGGCCTCCGGCCCGACAGCCTCGGCCGCCTCCTCGGCCTCCTGCCACGCCGTGTCGTGTCCGGTCATGCGGAACCTCCTCGGTTATCGCCCGGGGTCCGGGCGCCAGCGGCTATGCCCTTTCGAAGATCGCGGCGATACCCTGGCCGCCTCCAATGCACATGGTGATGAGCGCGTACTGGCCGCCGGTCCGCTGCAGCTCGTGCAGCGCCTTCACGGTGAGGATGGCGCCCGTCGCGCCGATCGGGTGGCCGAGCGCGATGCCGCTGCCGTTCGGGTTGGTCCGGTCGGCGGGCAGGCCGAGTTCGCGGATTACCGCCAGCGCCTGGGCCGCGAAAGCCTCGTTCACCTCGAACACGTCGATCTCGTCCAGCTTCAGGCCCGCCCGGTCGAGCACCTTGTGCACCGCGGGAACCGGGCCGATTCCCATGACCCTCGGCTCCACGCCGGCGTGACTATAGGCGACGAGCCGTCCGATCGCCCGCAGGCCATGCTGCTCGGCGTATCCCGCGCTGGCCAGGACCACGGCGGCGGCCGCGTCGTTGACCCCCGAGGCGTTGCCCGCGGTGACCGAGCCGGTCTTGTCGAAGGCGGGCCGTAGCTTGGCCAGGTCGTCGGCGGTCACGCCCGGCCGGATGTGCTCGTCGGTCGCGAACGTCGTGACGCCCTTGCGGGTGGTCACTTCGATGGGCGTGATCTGCTCGGCGAAATAGCCTGCCTCTGTCGCGAAGGCAGCCCGCCGGTGGCTCTCGGCAGCGAGGGCGTCCTGGTCAGTCCGTGACACCCCATAGTCGGCCGCCACGTTCTCCGCGGTGATGGCCATGTGGCAGTGGTCGAATGGGTCGCTGAGCGCGCCAACCATGGCATCCACGGCGACCGCGTCCTGCATACGCCGGCCCCAGCGCATGTCGGGGAGCCAGTACTGGGCGCGGCTCATCGACTCGGCGCCGCCGGCCACCGCGGTGTCGGCATCGCCGAGCATGATGGCCTGGGCCGCGGAGATGATGGCCTGCAGTCCGCTGCCGCACAGCCGGTTCACTGTCAGCCCGGGCGTGCTGGACGGCAGGCCACCGTTAATGGCGGCCACCCGCCCGAGGTACATGTCCCTGGCCTCGGTGTGGATCACGTTGCCGAATACCGCATGGCCCACATCCGCGGGGTCGACTTCCGCCCGGGTCACCGCCTCACGCACCACCGCGGCGGCGAGGTCGCACGGCGGAACGGTCGCGAGACCGCCGCCATATTTGCCGATCCCCGTCCGCACCGCGGAGAGGACCAGCACTTCCGGCTGCTTATATTGGTCATTCATTACTGCTCCCTCACATGGTTCATGCGGTTTCGCTCGCTCACTGGCTGCTGCCTCACATGTCCAGGCCGCCATTGACAGACCAGACCTGCCCGGTGATGTAGGCCGACTCATCGGCGGCCAGGAAGGCGACCACGCGGGCGATCTCGTCCGGCCTGCCGAGCCGGCCGACCGGGATCTGGCCGCGGATCCGGTCAACCACTTTCTCCGGGATCGCGGCGAACATGTCGGTCGCGATATAGCCCGGCGTCACCGCGTTGACGGTCAGCCCGACTCCGTCGCCGACCGGCCGCTCCGCGCGGCTGAGCTGGAACAGAGCCTCCCTGGCCAGCGACTTTGTCAGGCCGAACATGCCGGACTTGGACGCCGCGTAGTTGGCCTGCCCGATGTTCCCGGTCTCGCCGATTACCGAGGACACGTTGATGATCCGCCCGGTGCCGCGCTCGATCATGTGCTCCAGTGCCGCCTGGGCCATGAAGAAGGCGCCGGACAGGTTGACGGCGATGACCCGCTGCCAGTCCTCGTCGGTCATCTTCGCCACGGTCCTGTCGACTGTGATGCCCGCGTTGTTGACGAGGATGTCGAGCCGGCCATGCTGCTCGATGACCTCCTTCAGCACCCGGCGGCAGTCGTCGGCCGCGCCGATGTTGCCCTCGTGCAGGGTGATCCGGCGGCCCGGGTAGTCCGCGGTCATGACTTCGAGGAACTTCTGGGCAGGCTCCTCGTGGCGCCAGTACCCGGCGGCGACGGCGGCGCCCTCCTGGGCCAGGCGCTGGCCGATGGCCGCCCCGATGCCGCGGGCCCCGCCAGTCACCAGAGCCACCCGGTCGCGGAGCTGGCCGGCTGTTTCCTGCCGCATTTCCATGGTGTCTGTCATCGCGCGTCCTCCCGGTGGGGTTGCGGCCGGGGACGATGGCGGAACAGTCTTCGCATGAAAGGTCGGGTCGCTGGATAGCGGGGGCCATGCCTGCGGAGTCTTCGTCGTCCCCTTTTGGCCAATCATTCACTCATATCATCAGGGCACCACGAAAAGAAATAGATAATGGGCAGGTCCAGGAAGCTGATGCAAAGAGAGGACTTAGGTCATTGCTCTGGGCGGCAGGCGACCTGATAATCCAGTCCCAATGCCTCTGGACAGGCGGCTGAAAATATGCCTGAGAAGATCTCGTGAATCTGCCGGCTGCCCTGAATGATATCGCCTCACTTTTGTCGTTGTCATGCGTTCAGACCGGCGAGTGCACACCGGCATCATGAGTCACGGCGCGGCACCTAGACTTGAGCGGAATCGGTGGCGAGAGGAGCCCCATGCTGGACGGCCGGCTGCTCGTGGATGCCCACCTCCACCCGGCGCGCCTGCCGACGCTCAAGGCGGCCTGGCACAGCTGGGCGGAGCAGTTCGGCCAGCCGGGCTGGCGGTCGGTGTTCGACAGCGACGGCGTGGTCATCCCCCGCGCGTTCGATGAGCTCATGGAGTCCGAGGGCGTCGACCGGGCCGTCCTGCTCTGCGAGTACAGTCCCAAGGTCACCGGGATCCAGCCGGTCGAGGACCTGCTGCCGATCATCAAGCACAACCCGGAGCGCTTCACCTTCCTCGCGAACATCAACCCGCACCTGCACTACCCGGTCACCGCGGAACTCGCCAGGCAGGCCGGGATGGGCGCGGCTGGGCTCAAGATCCATCCGGTGCACGGCGGATTCTGTGCCGCCGACCCGATGCTCTATCCCGCCTACCAGGCCTGCGAGGCCGACGGCCTGCCGGTCGTTGTGCACTGCGGCACGAGCTCGTTCCCTGGCTCGGACAACGCCATGGCCGATCCCGGCCTGCTCAGCCCGGTGCTCCGGGATTTCCCCGGGCTGACAGTCGTGCTCGCGCACGGCGGGCGGGGCTGGTGGTATGAGGCCGCCGCGTCCCTGGCCTTGCTGCACGAGAACGTGTGGATCGAGCTGTCCGGGCTGCCGCCCCGGAAGCTGCCCGACTACTACACGCGCTTTGACCTGCGGCGGCTGGCCCGCAAGTTCATCTTCGGCACGGACTGGCCCGGGGTGCCCGGGATCACCCGCAACGCCCGCGCGCTGGCCGGGCTGGATATTGGTGAGGACACGCTCGGCGAGGTCCTGGCGGGCAACGCGATGCGGATCTACCGCGGGCTCGCCGGGTAGCTACCTGCGCCTTCTGGGGGGTTTCTGTACATTCAAGGGCTGGTCAAATGACATGATCAAGCCAGGTAGTGGCCGGGTTCGCCGAGGAAGGCGGGGGGCCCGGCTGATCCAACACGCGTCGGGGGCCGAGTGCGCAGTCATCGGGTACCACGACGGGTACTGGTGCCGATGCTCTGCTCAAGACCCGCGACCCGGAAGATCCAGCGCGGCGCGCCCGCGAGATCACCGCTGATCAGCTCAGGAAGTGATGCTGTGCCCGTCTACGCACTCGACTACCTCGTGCCCACGATCGACCCAGGCGCCTACGTTCATCCCGACGCGGTGGTGATCGGCTCGGTGGAACTCGGCGCGGGCGTCTCGATATGGCCAGGCGTGGTCCTCCGTGGCGACCACGGCGTGATCCGGATCGGGGAGCGCACCTCGATCCAGGACGGCACCGTCGTGCACACGACCACGGAATGGCCCACCATCATCGGCGCCGACTGCGTCGTCGGCCACCGCGCCCATCTCGAGGGCTGCGTGGTGGAGAACGCCTGCCTGATCGGCTCCGGCTCGGTCGTGCTGAACCGCGCCCATGTTGGCGCCGGGGCCGTGGTGGCGGCCGGTGCCCTGGTCCGGGAGGACATGGTCATCCCGGCTGACGCGCTCGCGGTGGGTGTGCCCGCGACGATCAGGGACGGTGCGGGGGCGCGGCAGCGGGAGTGGATACGCTCGGCCGTCGCCACGTACCTGGACCTGGCCGAGCGGCACCGGACCGGCCTGCGGCGGCTGGACGTCTGACCCGGCCGCGCCCGATCGCCTCAGCCCGGCGTCAGCGTGAGGGAATCCAGTTCCGCGTAGCCGGTGCCGCCCGCGAAGTACGGCGCGCCCTTGGCCAGACGGATGATGTTGCTTCCCGCGCTGAGCGTCACGGTGGTGCTGACCGTGCGGCCGAATGAGCCCCAGGCCCCAGTGACCGGGTAAGAGATGGTGGACCATCCGCCACCGTCGTACGCCAGCCCCTGGGTGGAGGCCGCCGTGCCGCCGTTGGCGTACCGGATCGTCATGGTGTAGGGCCCAGCTGAAGGCACATTGACCTGGAAGTCGACGAAGCTGTCCGAGCGCGCGTCGCCGCTGCCGTTGATAAGGCCCACGTAGGACCCGTTGGACGCGGAGGAGGACGATTCCACCGCCGCATTGACGACCGTCGCGTTCTCGGCCTCGTAGGTCTGCTGATAGCTGGTCAGAGCCCCGGCCGCGGGCGTCACGAGAACCTGGTAGGCGCCCTGTGCGTTCTGGTTGGCCACAGGCACCGTGACGCTTCCGCCCGACACCGCGTAGGTCGTGGTGGAGATCGTGGTCGGGGCGCTGACGTTGGCCAGCCGCCCGGAATCCGGCGTGTACGAAAGCACCACCTTCACGGTGGACCCGAACGACGCCAGGCCGCTGATCCGCACATTATTGGTGCCGCTGTCACCGCCCACGACGGCATTCACGATCTTCCGCGTGGAGTCGTAGGACGCGATGCCGTCCTGGCTTCCGGCCGGGGTGACCGAGACCATGGTGCCGGTCATGTCGCCGTACCACTTGTAGAGCCAGTACGTGCCGGTCGGCTTGTTGTTGAAAAGCAGTCCGTTGACGGTTCCCGACTCGAACCAGTACGCACGTGATGCGTTCAGCACGCCGGAACGCTCGAAGGCCGCGAGGTAGTGCAGGACTGAACCGGGGACGTCGACCTCGCCCGGCGCGGCGTACTCGTCGATCGAGACAGGAATCGGTGCGATCCCCAGCGACGCCTCCAGGGCCTTGAAGTCGGCGACGTTGGCGGCGATCGTGCCGGCCGAGCCTGATGTCAGCTGGTGCCAGGTGATCACGTTAGGCAGCGCGTTGCCGGCCTTGGCGTAGGCCAGCCACCCGGCCATCCAGGCATGGTTGTAGCCGGAGATGCTCGGGCCGACGATCGGGGTCACCGAGTCCAGGGCGCGCACCGCCTGATATGTCCTGACCCACCCGGCGTCGAAGGAGCCCGCGGCAGCGGTGTTCCAGGTCCAGTCGGGTTCGTTCCACAGTTCCCAGCCGTCGATGTTGGTCGTCGTGGTGGCGGCCAGCCGGGCCTGCACCATGGTGGTGACCTTGGACAGCCAGTCGCTCCAGCTGACCCACCGGTAGGGGAAGTTGGGATAGATATCAGGCATCCGCACGTATTCCTGTGCCCCGGCACTGGTGGCCAGCGGTGCGACCTTGAGCGCGTCCCCGGTGGGGACCGTTGCCCCGTTGCCCAGCTGCTGGACCCCGGGAGCGGGCTGGACCAGCTGGTTCAGGTGCAGCGCGGGAAGCTCCGAGGCCGTGGGAACGGTCGCGGTGGCGAGCGCGTAGAGCCCGCCCGCGCCCACGTGGGTCACCGGCCGGAGCACTGACCCGGCGTTGACGACGAGCGTGTCACCGGCGGCCAGGGCCGGAGTCCCCGCGGGCACCAGGACCCAGGCGGCCGCCAATGCGGCGGCCGCGAGGGCTCCGGTCGTTCGGAATGGCTTCATCGCGACTCCTCGGGCAAGAGGTGGATAGGCTTCTGCGCCGGGCCCAGGCAGCGCTCGCCGCCAACCCACCTCCGCCTGGAATGGACGTGGGACTGGTCGCGCTGGCTGTGCAGCGCCGCTGGGGAAGCGCTTCCTCATGCGGTATGCAGAGAATGTTCCGGGCCCGAAGCCGCGTCAACCCCCGGGTTGCTGTGTTACCCAACCGTTATCAACGGTTCTGCTGCGATTCCTGCTCGGAGCTTCGGAGGCGGCAGGAACCGGATGAAATTACATCCGCCCGGGTGCCCAGGCGGAGCAGGCCGGTGGCAGACTCGCAGAATGAGGAAGCGCCCGGCCACGCTCATTGAAGTGGCCGAACGGGCCGGCGTCTCGCTGACGACTGCCTCGAAGGCGATCAATGGCAAGAACCGGGTGTCAGAGGAGACACGGGCCCGCGTCATCGCCGCCGCACGAGAACTCTCGTTCACGCCGAACCCGATCGCGCGGGGACTGACCACCGGACGGACCAGTACCGTCGGATTCATCATCGCCGACAGCATGTCGCACCGATTCGCGGTGCCGGTCATGCTCGGTGCCGAGGCCGCGCTGGGCGAGATCGACCTCTCCATGATCACCTGCGATGCCCGGGGGGACCAGGCCCGGAGCCTGGACCTGGCGCGGATGCTGGCCGCCCGCAAGGTTGACGGCGTGCTGATCGTGGGCGACAACAACACGGTCACCGCGTCGGTGTCCCGCCACATAGGCGTCCCGGTCGTGTACGTCTACGGCGAATCCGACGATGAGAGCGACGTCGTGCACATGCCCGACGACGGGAATGGCATCGGCCTGATGGTGGACCATCTCGCGGCCATCGGCCGCCGGCGTATCGTCCATCTCACCGGGCCGCAGGATGCTACCGCCGTCGCCCAGCGCGTCAGCGGGCTCTCGTCCCGCCTGCGCCACCACGAGCTCGAGCTGGCTGCTCCCGTGGTGTATGGCCAGTGGTCCCAGCGATGGGCGCGCGCGGCCGCGACCGCACTGCTGAAGGAGGTGCCAGGCACCGACGCCATGCTCTGCGGATCTGACCAGATCGCGTCCGGCGTCCTGGTGGCCCTGGACGAGATGGGCCGGCGGGTGCCGGACGACATCGCCGTCACCGGATACGACAACTGGCGCGTCTTCGCCCTCGAGACAGAGCCTCAGCTGACCACCATCGACATGAACCTCGAAGCCCTCGGCGCTGCGGCGGCCCGGGACCTTTTCAGCATCATCGATGGCGGCCCGCCCCGCGGCGGCGTCCGGCGGCACGGATGCGAGCTCGTCGTGCGCGGCTCCAGCGCCGGCTGAAGCCGCGCATGGCCTCACGCTACGTACGGCCAGCCGTTCGAGGCCCAGTCGAGGTGGTTGATGCCGAGTTCCGGGGTGCCGCCCAGATTGGCCGCGTAGTAGTGGTAGACGAGGAGGCTGCCGTCGGTGTCGGTCATCACCGTCTGGCCACCGGGCCCGATGACGTTGCCGTGGCTGGCCAGGATCTGGGTGCCCCCGCCGCTCAGCATCGCGGTGCCGCTCTCATCGACGTACGGCCCGGCCGGGCTGGCGGAACGGCCGACCATGATGCGGTACGTGCTGCTGACGCCCCGGCAGCAGTAGTCGAACGAGACGAACAGGTAGTAGTACCCGCCGTGCGGATAGATGTAGCTCGCTTCCTCCGCGTCGGGGGACGGCCGCTCCGCGATGCTGTAGAGGGTCGTGTTGCTGGCCAGTTGCTTGCCGGTCGCCGGGTTGATCTGGATCATCTTGATGCCGCTCCAGAACGAGCCGAGCGACAGCCAGTAGCGGCCGGACGAGTCAGCGAGCAGGCCCGGATCGATGGCGTTGTAGTTACTGGTGGTCTGTGAGGAGTAGACCAGGCCCTGGTCCGTCCAGCTGCCCGGATTCATGGTGCTGCTCGTCGCGAGGCCGATAGCGGAATGGTTGGAGCCGAAGGAGGACACGGCGTAGTACAGCCAGTAGATGCCGTTGTGATAGGAGATGTCAGGCGCCCAGAGGTTGGTGCTGCCGCCGTAGGCCGCGGCCCAGGTCGCTCCGTTCGGGAGGACCTGGCCATCCGCGGTGAATTTGATGCGATCCGTCGACGTGCGGATCCCGATGCCACCGCCGGTCCCGAACAGGTAGTAGGTGCCGCTGGCCGCCCGGATCATGGAGGGATCGTGCACGCTGGTGTCGCCGGTCACGGGACCGGGACCGGGATAGCTGGCGGTGGCCGCTCCCGACGCCGGGGCGGCCAGGGTCAGGCCGAGAAACAGCGCCGCCAGGGCGGCGGGAATCGAGCTTCGAATCCGGCGTCGCATCATTCCATCTCGCCTCGCAGGGCCTGGCCGTGGACGTCCTTGAAGCCACGGCGCCGTCAGTGCCCGTAGTGTTAGCGCTAACAAAGCACCTGTCAACGATGAGTTCGGATGGTGGAGATCCGTCAGATCCGTCAGCTCCGGCCTTCGGCCGGATACCGGCCGCCTGACGTGCGCAGTTCCCTCTTCCGCCCGGACCGCGGTTTCTCGCGGCCGTGCGATGAAAACTCCACCACTAGGCTTGAGCGATGCGAGAAATCATAGAGATCCTGCAGGCCGATGGACTGGCCAGCCCGGAGCGTATCGCCAAGATGACCGGCCTCGACGCTGCGCAAGTGCGTGATCAGATCGCCGCCTGGGAGAACGCCGGGATCATCCGCCGTTATAAGGCCGTCGTTGACCTGGACCAGATGCGGATCATTACCGGCACCGAGATAATCACAGCGCTGATCGATGTCTCGGTGTCCCCCGAGCGCGGGGTTGGCTTCGACAACGTGGCGGCCAGGATCTCCCAGTTCCCCGAGGTCCGCTCCGTGTACCTGATGTCCGGTGCCCAGGATCTGCGGTGCGTCGTCGCCGGGCGCAGCATGCACGAAGTCGCTGACTTCGTCGGGCAGAAGCTCGCGACGATCGACCGGGTCACGGCGACCGTCACCCACTTCGTGCTCAAGACATACAAGGATGACGGCGAGTTGTTCATCCCGCCCACCGAGGACCATCGCTTGCGGGTCGCGCCGTGAAGCCGCTCAACTCGGTTATTGCCGCATGCCCGCCGTCCGGAATACGCCGCTTCTTCGACATCGCGGCCAGCATGGACGACGTAATCTCACTGGGGGTCGGTGAGCCCGACTTCGTCACGCCATGGCGGATCCGGGAAGCTGGGATTTTCGCCCTGGAGAATGGCTTCACGACATACACCTCCAATGCCGGGCTCCTTGAGCTTCGTGAGGCGATCTGCGCTGATCTCGATTCCCGCTACGCCGTGAGCTATCACCCGGCCACGGAGTGCCTGATCACCGCGGGTGTATCCGAGGGCCTGGACCTGGCGCTGCGGGTCCTGCTCGAACCCGGTGACGAGGTTCTTATCCCGGAGCCGTGCTACGTCGCGTACGCCCCATGCGTGACCTTCGCGGGGGGGACACCGGTGACCGTGCCGACCGACGGCATCGACGGGTTCCGGCTGCACGTGGACAGGATCGCGGCCGCGGTGACGCCGAGAACCAAGGCCGTCCTGATCAGTTCGCCGGCCAACCCCACGGGCGCGGTGCAGCTCCGCGAGGATCTCGCCGCTCTGGTCGAACTGGCCGTGCGGCACGACCTGTATCTGATCTCCGACGAGATATACGAGCGGCTGAGCTACCTTTCCCCCCATACCTGCCTCGCCGGGCTGCCCGGCGCCCGGGACAGGACCGTGCTCCTCGGCGGCTTTTCCAAGGCGCACGCGATGACGGGCTGGCGGGTCGGCTACCTCTGCGCGCCACCAGCGATCTCCGAGCTGGCCGGCCGGATCCATCAGTACACGATGCTGTGCGCCGCGCATGTATCTCAGATGGCCGCGCTGGAGGCCCTGCGTGCGGGCGAATCTGACGTGGCCGAGATGGTGGCCGACTATGACCGCCGCCGCCGCCTGTTCGTCAAGGGCCTCTGCGAGATTGGCCTGGAATGCCCGGAGCCCGGTGGCGCGTTCTATGCGTTCCCGTCCATCGCGAATACCGGCCTGGACTCACAGGAATTCGCGGAACAGCTCCTGCAGTCCGAGCGGGTGGCCGTAGTGCCAGGCAACGTGTTCGGCCCATCAGGCGAAGGGTACATCCGCTGCTGTTACGCGACAGCGCTGCCGCTGCTCGAAGAAGCCCTGGAGCGGATGGAGCGCTTCCTGCGCAAAATCTCCGCCTGACCGCCTGACCGCCTGACCGCCTGGCCGCCTGGCCGCCTGGCCGCCGGCCGGGGCAGGTACAGCTGATGGGTGCTATCCGGGAATGGCCTCATCCACCAGGATGGCGTTCTGGGTGAGCACCGACAGCCAGTTGTTCATGCGCTCGGCATTAGCGGTGTCCGGCCAATGCCGGAACAGGCCCTCGGCGTCGCCGAGCGGAAGGCGCCCTTCGACCTGGTGGATCTCGAGCGTGAAGGACAGCCGGTCCAGTCCGCATGCCTGCGTCGCGGCGGCCACGATCGCCGCGAGCCCGGCCGGCCCGTACAGCATGGCCAAAGACTGCCGGCCCTCATGGCTGAACGGCACCGGCAGCCGGGTCAGGAAGGTGAAGTGGTCGGGGAGGCCGGCCACCAGGGGATGCCCGTCGTGCAGGTGGAAGTGCACGTGCTTGCCGAGCCGGCCGATGGAGCGCGTCATCTCGAGCACGTCGGGCAGGGCGCTCGCCACGGCGTGCTGCACGTCCGTCACCAGGCCGGGCAGGCGCTCATCGGCGGGGCTCAGGCTCCGCAGGCCGACGTCCTGATGATCGCGCGCGAACGCGGCCGAGGCCTGCCGGTTGCCGACGTGGCCTACATCGATGCAGAAACTGACCCGGTCGACATCCTTGAGCCGCTCCGCTACCTCGACGAACCAGCCGGGCTCCAGGCGCGCCGCGTACTCGAGGAAGACCCACGGTGCGCCGGGCGTGCGGGCCAGGCGGGTGCCTAGTTCCCGCAGGGCGGCGACCAGTTCGTCGGTCTGTGCCCCCATGTCGGGCTGGTCGTGGACGACCATGCCGGACAGCCGCCCGGCGAAGCGGGTGGCGAAATCCTCGACCACGCGCCGATCCGGCTCATGCAGCAGGTTGAGATGGCGGTTCAGGTGGACCGTCGGCAGGCGCGGGTGCGGCGGCACGTACTGGAGGACGTGCTCAAGCTCGTCCGGAGCGTCGGCGTACGCCTCAGCCGCCAGACCCTCCTGGGCGAAGCGGAGCCTGGCCAGCTCCAGCAACGCGTCGTCTACGGCGAACCTCTGGTTGAACAGGGCGTGGATGGGCCGCCCCTCGCTTGGTGCAGGCATCGGCAGTAAGCCTCCCCTCATATCAGGAAGATCATTCTGCTACTGAGCCACGAGCCCGTCGGTGAGCGCATCGATGCCGGCGAGATTTCCCGCGAGATCTGCACCGAGGTGATGACGGGCGGCGAGCGCCGCGGGAGCGTAGTAGGAGACCTTCGTCTGCCCTCCATCTGCCCACACCAGGACTTTGAGCGGCAGGTCCAGCGCGGCCAACGGCGAAGCCACCATGACCGGTGTCCCCCCGGCCGGGCTTCCGAAGATCACTAGCGTGGTGTCACGCAACTTTAGTCCCGCCTGGCGCGCCTCCGCGCTCTGGTCGATGACAGCGAACAGCTTCATTCCCTTCGCGCTGATCATGGTGGTGAGACGCGAGACTGTGTCGGCCACCGATCGAGGACTGAGCTTGGTGACCACGTCCGTCTCATTCAAAAGCTCGGCTCCGGCCATCGTTCATTTCCCTCCGGGGGAACAACGGTCAAGATTGGCGACTGGGTGGATGGCGGGGGGTCGCGCCAGGGATCGCCGGTCAGCCCGGCGAACGAGATCGCCGTCCGGTCCCAGGCGGGCAGCGTGCGGTTGCTCGCCAGGAGGTCGCGCATCCTGGCGCTGTCGTCAGGGTTCACCGGTTGGTCCGTGTTTGCGGGCCGCAGCGGATGGAACTGGACCAGCACCATGGGCACAGCGTATGGCCGAAGCCAGGATAGGGGCAGCCTTCCTGAGCCCGCCCGGCCATCCTGACCCAGACCGGAAATCCCGGATTAGGCCCATAATCATGACGGTGAGGTTTGATCAGCGCCCACCGGGTAATCGGCGACAAATGGGTGCTCTGCTGGGTTCTGGCCATGTCATCGCCGGACGTTACCGGCTCGTGAGCGCGATCGGCAGCGGCGGGATGGGAACTGTCTGGCTGGGTCAGGACGAGCTCCTGGACCGCCGGGTGGCGGTGAAGGAAGTTTCCCCGCCCTCGGAGATAAGCGAGGAAGAACGCCGCATCCTGCACGAGCGGACCCTGCGTGAGGCACGGACCGCGGCGCGGCTGACGCACCCGAACGTGGTGACCATCTACGACGTGGTGGAGGACGGCGGCCGGCCCTGGATAGTGATGGCACTGATCTCGGCCCGGTCCCTGCGGGACATCGTGCAGGAGGACGGGCCGCTGTCGCCGCAGCAGGCGGCGAAGGTCGCGCTGCAGGTGCTAGCGGCTCTGAACGCGGCGCACGCCCTCGGGATCATGCACCGCGATGTGAAGCCGGGCAATGTGCTGATCGACGCGGACGGGCGCGCGGTTCTCGCCGACTTCGGCATCGCCCGGGCCGACGACAGCCCGACCCTTACGTCCACCGGAATGCTGGTCGGCTCGCCGTCATACATCGCTCCCGAACGGGCCCGTGGTGAACGCGGCGGGCCCGGGTCGGACCTCTGGTCGCTGGGAGCCACGCTCTATGCCGTTGTTGAAGGGAGGCCTCCGTACGACCGACCCGGCCCGCTGGCCACGCTCACCGCAGTTGTCACTGAGGACCCTGACCCGCCCCGGCGCGCCGGTCCGTTGTGGCCGGTCATCAGCGGTCTGCTCAGCCGGGATCCGACCCAGCGCCTTGGATCGGCCGCGGCCGGCCGGATGTTGCGCCGGATCGCCGAGGGGAACAGCGCAGGGCGCACCGCCCCGTACCCGATTCCGATGGAACGGGGAGAGCCCGGCGAGGCGAGCGTGGACCGGCCGCGTCCCGGAGACAGGCCCGGGGACGCCAAGCGCACCCGCGCCTTCCATCCGCAGGCGATCGAGCCGGCCGCATCACCGGCCGTTACGGCAGCCGACGCGGCGGCGCTGCCCACCGTTGAGAATGATGCGCCGGCGGCCGTCGAGAATGATGCGCCGGCGGCCGTCGAGAACGAGGAGCCCGAACCCGGGCCAGAACCGGGTGAAGCCGCGCCTGAGCCCGTCATGGCCACACCGCCGGCGCCGCACCCGGCGCGCGCATCGGCCACCATCGGCACGCTGCCCCTGCCAGTCGCGGCGGCCCCAGCACCGGTCGAGCCCGTCCCGGCTCCAGTTGCGGCTGACCTGGTTCCGGCCGATCTGCCCCCGGCTGATCTGGCTCCCACCGAACTGGCTCCGGCTGATCTGGTTCCCACCGAACTGGCTCCGGCTGATCTGGCTCCCACCGAACTGGCTCCGGCTGATCTGGCTCCCACCGAACTGGCCCCGGCAGATCTGGCTCCCACCGAACTGGCCCCCGCCGATCTGGTTCCCACCGAACTGGCTCCGGCTGATCTGGTTCCCACCGAACTGGCCCCCGCCGATCTGGCCCCCACCGAACTGGCCCCTGCTGACCTGGCCGCCCCCGGCCCAGCCGAGCCATCCCCGGCTGCGCCGGTCGCGGTTCCCGCCGACGAGCCCGCCCCGGCTGCCACCGTCAACCCTGTTCCGGCGCGGCCTGTTCCGGCGCGGCCTGTTCCGGCGCGGCCTGTTCCGCCACCAGTCATTCCGGACCGCCCTACTGTTGCGCCGGAGCCCGAGGATGGCCGCGCATCCCAGCGGAGGCGGCAACTCACCTGGGTGCTGACCGCAGCCGCCGCGGTCGTGGTGGTGGTCGCCGGAACGCTCATCGGGCTGAACCTGGCCGGCCAGGGAGCCAGATCGCCAGCGCCGCCGGCCCGCACATCGGCGGGGTCAAGCGCAGTCGCATCAGCTGGGTCGCGTTCTACTCCCGCTGGCTCTACAGCACCGCAGCCCACAGCACCGTCGAGTGCGGGGGGACAGGCCGCCGTCCCAGCCGGCTATCACACGTATCACGACCCGACTGGCTTCTCGATTGCCGTGCCCAATAGCTGGAACGTGTCGCACCAGGGCCACTACGTCTATCTCCAGCCGCTCTCGGGAGGGATGTTCCTCCTCATCGATCAGTCCGATCACCCACAGTCCGACCCGCTCGCCGACTGGCAGCAGCAGGAGGCCAACCGGCAGGGAACGTACCCTGGCTATCACCGGATCCGCCTGGAAGCCATCAGCTATCCGCAGGCGGAGAAGGCGGCCGACTGGGAGTTCACTTACTACCGCCAAGGCGTTCTGACCCACGTGCTCAACCGCAACGTCCTGGCGAACCCCACCCACGCCTATGCGCTCTACTGGTCCACGCCGGCTAGCGAGTGGGATCAGAGTTTCCGCATATTCCAGGTCCTCGCCAGCACGTTCCGCCCGGCCTCGCCGTAAGCGGCTCGGCTGAACTGCCGCACGTTCGTGGCCGTGTATAGCGGCGAGAACGTTGCGGAGGCGCGGATGTTACCTGGTCTCGTTATCATGGTGGTCCTGGCGCTGGCGGGCGCTGCGGGGCTCGTTGTGCTGGGCCAGCGGGCGGCCGCTGCCGGCTCTCCCTTCGACGTCGCCGCTGGCGACCGGCCGGCGCTGGTCCACCTTGTCCTCACCAGGTGCCTCCCCCAGGCCGCGGGCTACGCGGCGACGATCCTGGATCTGGCCGGGCGCGGGTATCTGTCCGTGACCGGCCAGGCCCCGGCGATCGGGGCCGTCGAGCACGCCGGTCTCTGGCTCGCGCCGGCCGCACCGGCCGCCGGTTCACCCGCGCTGCTCAGCTTCGAGCAGCAGGTGCTGGACGACGTGCGCGCCCGGGTGAGCGACGCCCGCGGGGCACCGTTCGACGCGCTTGCCGAGGCCTGCCGCGTGGATGCCACCGGAACCTGGGAGCCGTTCGAGGACAAGCTGCGGGCCGCTTCCCGTGAGCTTGGCGTCTGCGGGCCGCGGCTGCCGGTCACAGCCTCATCTGTCGTGCTTGCCTTCGGCACGGCTGCGGCAATCGTCACATCGGCCTGTCTCGCTGAGCCGTCGCATCGTGGCGGCGCGGCCGTGGCGGCGGTCATCGCGTGCTGGGTGGGCCTGGCCTGGCTGGGGCGGGACCGGCCGACCCGGGCCGGGTCAGCCCTCGCCGACCGCTGGCGGGAGTACAGCGGCCTGCCTCCCGGCTGGGACAGCAGTCCAGCGGCGGGGCTCCGGCAGAGCGCCTACGCGGTCGCGGCGGGCCGGGAGACCGGCGGGAGTGTGCTGGGCAGGCGGCGGGCCGGCACGCCAAGCGGGACAGCCAAGCCCGCGCAGGCCTGGTCTTCCTTCACCGGCAGCTGGCGGCGGGTGCCGATTGGGCCCCGCCCGGGCCGTGCCCTGCGCCGCGGTGGCGGCCTGCTCACCGGAGCCGGGGTGCTCGGCTTCATCTCGATCCCGTTTGTGATCACCGGGATCATCGGCTGGCTGACCGCGATCCCGGTGCTCGCCGCCCTCGCGCTGGGCGCCGCCGGTGCCACCGACGTCCTCAGGACGCTCGCGATCCCGAAGCAGCTCATCTTCGACGGCCAGGTCATCGCCCGCTGGCACGAGGAGGAGAGCTCCGGCGGGGAGAACGAGCAGCCGGTCAGCCTGCCGATGCTCGCCATCGACGACGGCCAGCAGTCCTGGACGTGCCTGGCGTCAGCGGCCGACTTCGACCGGACGGCACTCGGCGACATGGTCCAGGTGACGGTGAACCCGCGTTTCGGGACGCTCACCAGCATCGCCGTGACGAGGCCTGACCATCGGTCTGCTGGCAGCTGACCCGGGTACTACCACATCGTCACCAGCATGGCCGTCGCACGGCCATGCGTGCTAGCCCTGGCCCACGTCCTGGGGGACCAGGGACCGAGCCTGGCCGGACGCTGCTTCCGCGTCTGGATGCCGCTGGCGGCTGGCGTCGGCACTACCACCCGTCCCCCTGGCAAACAGCCAGCGGCCGTTATTGCCCCCCGTGCCTTCGCTGCAAGTGCCGCAGGCACCGGTCGACGGCCAGGAACTTCACAGCCGACCGCAAGGAGATCGCAAAGCGCGCGCGATTGACTACGGGCGGCAGGGCAACTGGTCTCGTCCGGTGGGCGCCTCCGGGGGGCAGGTGCCACCGCGCGAATCAAGGGAGACATTGTTGATCAGCCTGTATCAGAGCTTGGCCAGCGGCCGCTCCCGGCTGCCCGTCCTGGGATCCATCGTGCTGGCCACCGCGCTGGCGGCCGGGTGCAGCGCGAGCAGCGCGGCACCAGCTCCGGCGTCGTCCAGCTCGGCCGGGCCGGGCAGCAACGCCGCCTTCAGGCAATGCCTGCAGCGCCAGGGCGTGAGCCTGCCGCAGGGCCGGCCCCCGCAGGGCAGCGGTCAGCCACATGCCCGGCCCACTGGATCGGCCGCTTCAGCGTTCCGCAAAGCCTTGCAGGCCTGCGGTGGCGGCTCGTTCCCGCGGGGTGGCAATGGGGCCGGCTGAAGCCGACCGGGTTGCGCCGCCGGCCGCTACCTCCGGATCGCGGACTCCGAGAGGACTTTCCGCGATCTGGACGGACGGATCCGCCGCTGCCTGCCCTTGGAGCCGGCGCAGTTCATGGACACCGCACTGGCCGGCGGCAACGGCGGGCGAACGTTGATCCCCGCCCGCCCGTTACGCGACGGCCGACCCAGCGATGGTCAATCCGTGCGTCCAGCACCGGCTTGCCCAGCGGGGTGACTTCGGCGCGGCAGCACGCGGCGGTGGTACCGAACAGCATTCACCTCCTCCCGGTACTGCACATTCCGCAGCGACGCGGGTGGGCCGTCGTGCGCCCAAACCCCGCTCAGCCAGGCGACTAGCTGACCGGCCCCAGGGATCGTCCCGTAACGGTGGCAAATGAGGCTGGACAGCGGGCGCCTGGCGGTCCAGAATCCACGGTCAAGGTGGCAATTCCGGCCATGCCAGTCCTATGCCTTCAATGGGGGAGGGTTCATGCGAAAGATCGCGTTACTCGGCTTACTCGCACTCGCCGCGGTCAGTGTCACAGCCGTGCCGGCCAGTGCTCACGCGACGGCCAGCGCCCATGCAGCGGCAGCACGTCCCGGCTCGCCGGCCAATTCGCAGGGTGGCCTGGACTGCAACGGTTTCAGCCCACTGCAGAAGACCTTCAGGTACATGATGTGCACGGAGATCGCCGCCAACGACGACCAGGGTTTCCTCGACAACGGCCACTACGTCGGGCATGACGAGCCGGACATCGGCTTCTACTCGAACAAGCACGGTTCCGGCAACAGCATGAGCTACCGCATGGTCCTGCCTGTCGATCCGAAGGCGCCGGCCAGCGGGTCGTTCACCGGTCCGGTGCACTTCTTCCAGCTCACGCCAGCAATCTGGTTCGGGCTGACGATGTGCGACAACGAGAGCTACCCCGAGGGCACCAAGGTCTGCCACCGAGACAGCAACGGCAACATCCAGGTTCCGCCGCGTCCCGACCACGCCGGCGCCGCGTTCACCGAGCTCCAGTTCTACCCGCCCGGTTACGCACCGGCCATCTCATGCGATCAGACGCACTGGTGTGCCGCGTTCAACATCGACAGCCTGCAGGCGCAGTTCGGTGCGCTGCATGGACCGGGCAGCCCGCCGAACGCGGTGGCCAACCCGAACTGCCCCGAGCCGGTCAACTTCGCGTTCGTGACCCACAGCGGCAAGCCGATCGGCCCGCCCGGGCCTGACACGCAGACCGCCGCGACGTTCACCCCGACACCTGATGTGCTGCTGATGAACCCGGGTGACACGATCAAGGTCGACATGCGCGACACCGCGGCTGGCTATTTTGTCGCGATCACTGACCTGACGACGCACCAGCAGGGCTTCATGATCTCAAGTGCGGCCAACGGGTTCAGGCACATCCTGTGGGACCCCACCAACCTGACCTGCAACGGCGCGCCGTACACCTTCCACGCCATGTACGACACCGCCGCCGCACCGCTCGCGAGCGGCCAGCCGACGGCCTGGACCACCTGGTCCGCGCACACCGACAACGTCGCCTATGACGTTGAGACCGGCCACTTCGAGCCGGCTGACGCTCCGGCCGACCCGATCAGCAACGACGACCCGCCCTGCTTCACCGGTCCAGCCGTGGCCGGCTGCCTGGGGTCGGATTCGGATTTCGACGGGTTCCCGTACCACGCGGACTGGCCGAACGGCACGGCGGCGTTCCCGACACCGAACTACATCTCATCGCCGATCAGCCTGGATGCGGCCGGCCGCGGGACGGGCACCTACCCGGTGACACGCTTCGAGACTGACCTGCCGCGGATCGAGGAAGCGAACAACGGCGGCGGTCTGACCTGCGACCACCACACCGGCGTGGGCTGCACGGACCCGCCGCCGAACGCGTTCTACCCCTGGTACCACTTGCTGCGCGTTCCGGGTCTCGCCGGGCGGCAGTGCGCGTGGGCGCTCACCAATGACATGCCGAACCAGATCAGCAACTTCGGCGGCGAACAAGCGGGCTGGGGGCCGCTCGAGCTGACCAACTACGGTTTCGACCTGCGGTACCACAACTTCGCGCGGGTCATCAGGAACCCTTGTCCCTAACCTGAAACCTGACGACGCCAGGCGCCGGCCGGATCCGCCCAGGATCCGGCCGGCGGGTGCCGCCCGTTGCTGATCGGGACTCGTTGCGGGTCAGGACTCCAGGTAGCGGAGGACAGCCAGCACCCTGGTGGCGCCACCCGGACCGGAGGTTCGGCTAGCACGCCCCCCCGGTACTGATCGCGCGCCGCGTGACCCGCTGCAGGTATTCGTTGCGGTTGAGGGGGTTGTTGTCCGATCGGGGCCGGGCCGGGATGGTGCCGCGCACGGGTTCGTAGCGGTCGAAGGCGCATTCAACGATGCCTTCGCCGCGGGTCAGCGTGGGCAGCTGCTGCCGTAGTTCGTGCACCCCGGCCGCGGGAATGTCGCCCTCCAGCGTCGACGAGGCGCCCGCGGTCACCTGTGTCCGGGGGATGGCGTGCAGCCGGGCCAGGGCCGGCAGGAGCACGCTGAGCGTGTCGGCCGGCGCGTCCAGGCGGAAGCGGTGGATCGGCTCGCAGACGACGGTTTTCGCTTGCTGCAGCGCGCTCATCAGGACAAGTGGTGTCAGCTTGCGGTAGTCCTCGCCCGTGCTCGACAGGCTCTTGGTGAAGCGCTGGTGCCCGATGCTGTGCTTCCCCATGTAGCCGGAGTGCGTCATCGCGACGGTGCAGTCGGTTACCTCCCAGCCGTAGATGCCCTGGCGCAAGGCCTGCCGCACGGTGTCCTCGACGGCCCGGAAGAACGCCAGTGGCATGGAGCCCAGCTCCACCTCGATCCGGAAGTCCACGCCTGAGCCGGCCGCGGCCGGCTGGATGCGAAGCCCGATCGTGGCCAGGAACGGATTGGGCGGCTCGTGCAGTCGCTCGGCCGCCGCACCGGTGCCGACGGGCCGTTCGATGCAGATTGTCGTCGTCTCGCGGAAGCTCACGTCGAGGCCGAAGTCGGCCGCCAGCGTGGCCCCGATGACTTCCTTCTGGACCTCGCCGTAAAGCGAGACGGAGATCTCCTGGCGGGTGCCATCCTGCCGGACGTTGATCAGCGGGTCCTGCTCGGCGAGCTGGGTGAGCGCAACGTGGAGGGCGCCATTGGCGCTGCGATCGCGGGGAATGACGACCGTCTCCAGGCTCGGCGGGGGAAACTGATGCGGCCCGGCATCCTGCCGCGGCGTGCCAACCACGTCGCCGACCTGGATCTCGGCCAGACCCCACAGCTTCCCGATCTCCCCGGCCGACACGGATTCACGCCGGACGGCCGGGCCGTCGCCGAAGACGTTGATCGCGGTCACCTTCCGCTCGCCGCTGTGGCCGAACCGCACCCGGTCCCGGGTTCGCACCGTGCCGGAGAACATCCGGACGTAGGCGATCTTCTCGCTCGCCGCGCCGCGTTCGATCTTGAACACCCGGCCCGACGCCGGACCGCCGGTGCCCCGGTGGGCCGCCGGCAGCAGTTCGGCGATGCCGCTCATCAGCGAATCCACGCCGGCCCCGGTGCGCGCCGAACCGAAGAACACGGGATGAACCAGCATCTGTCCGGTCTGCTCCGCGAGTTCCTCGCGGAGCCGCTGCTGCGATGCCCCGGGCCCGCCGTGGACGTACGCGGCCAGGATCGAGTCATTCTGCTCGGCGAGCACTTCGGCCAGCCTGGGCGTCGAGGCGGCGTCGGTGCCGTCCCAGGGCGTGAAATCGGCCGCGCGCGTTCCAAGGTCACGCGTGGAGCCCATCGGGACGGCGGCGGGCGTCAGTCGCTCCGAGATGGCCTTTAGCAGGCGCTCGTAGCCCGCGCCGCGACGGTCGATCTTGTTGACGAACATGAGGGTCGGGACGCGCAGCCGCTGCAGCGCGCGCATCAGGATGTGCGTCTGCGGCTGCACGCCTTCGACGGCCGAGATCACCAGCACGGCACCGTCGAGCACGCTCAAGGCGCGTTCCACCTCAGCGATGAAATCCGGGTGGCCTGGCGTGTCGATCAGGGTGACCGTGATGTCCCTGACCGGGAACGACACGACAGCGGACTTAATCGTGATGCCGCGCTGCTGCTCCAGCGCCAGCGAGTCCGTCTGGGTCGTGCCGGCGTCGACGCTGCCGATCTCGTCGATGACACCCGCGGCGTAGAGGAGCCGCTCGGTCAGAGTTGTCTTACCGGCGTCTACGTGCGCGAGGATCCCCAGGTTGAGCGTTTTCCGCGCCATGCGTCATACCCTCTGAATAGGTCCTAAAGGCCATATCGGTGGACATGAACGCTCCGCGCATCTCCGCTCCTTTCCGCTTCCTGGTCGGTGCCGGTTGGTTACTCGGGGTAGATCATAGGCCCGATGAGAGCGGCCGCAAACGACTTTCATGATGGCCGCCGCCGTCAACCCGGGCGTCGCAAGCCAGGGCAAGATCAATCTGCCGGGCCCGTTGCGCGTGACGAAGGCCGCTGGCATAGTACACCTAAGTACTACGCCCGCAGGAGATGGGTTCATGGGCTACCAGCTGCGCATGCACTGCGAGATCCGCGACTGGCTTACTGGCCTTCGGGCCGC
>JAWWPY010000284.1:0-2586 GCA_033854735.1 Streptosporangiaceae bacterium
CGATCACCATCGCCCACCGGCTCTCGACCGTGCGCAACGCCGACCAGATCGTCGTCCTGGACCACGGTCACGTCATCGAGTCCGGCACCCACGCCAGCCTCCTGGCCGGAAACGGCCGCTACGCCGCGCTCGCCGCGTAAACCATCCTCAGCGTCCGGCGGTGGCCGGTGCTGGCCGGGGAGCCGGCCGTCGTGCGGGTAGCCTGATGGGTACTGCGCTGGTGCGAATGCAGAGGCAGGCCAGGAGGCCGGCGCTACGGGGAATCGGTGCGGCCCCGGCCCCACCATCGACGAGGAGTGGATGGGCATGACCCTCTTCCAGCGGGCTCACGACATAGTCCAGGCGAAGGCGAATAAGGCGCTCGACGCCGCCGAGAAGCCTGACGAGATGCTCGATTTGTCGTACGAGCAGATGCTTGACCAGATCACCCAGGTCCGCCGGGGGCTGGTGGAGATCGCCGCGTCGCGCAAGCGGATCGAGCTGCAGGAGCAGCAGTTCCAGCACACGGTGGACCATCTCCAGGACCAGGCCAAGGCGGCGCTCGCGCAGGGCCGGGAGGACCTGGCCCGGGAGGCGCTGTCCCGGAAGGCTGCGGCCCAGGCCCAGATCGACGCTATGGAGCCCCAGCACGAGCAGCTCGTCGGGGAAGAGGAGAAGCTCGGGAACACCCTCGACGCGCTCCAGAAGCGGGTCAACAACTTCCGGACGCAGAAGGAAGTGCTGAAGGCGCAGTACACCGCGGCGCAGGCCGAGACCTCGGTCGGCGAGAGCGCCGCCGGGATCTCCCAGACGTTCGGTGACTCGGGAGCGGAACTCCAGCGCACTGAGGACAAGATCGCCCAGATGCAGGCCCGCGCGGGCGCCGTCGATGAGCTGCTCGCGTCGGGGGTGCTCGAGGATGTCGGGGGTGACACCGACGACATCCAGAAGGAACTCGACGAAGCCGGCACCGCCGCCGGGGTTGACCAGGAGCTGGCCGCGCTCAAGGCGGAGATCGGCCCCGGCTCGCCGGCACCTCGGGAGATATCCGGGAGCTGAGGCGCCCGGGCGGCCCGCGGGACGGCCGATTAGTCAGCGCTGCGTCAGCGCGGGGAAGCGCCGACCCAGACGGTCTTGACGTTGCAGAACTCGCGGATGCCGTGGTACGAGAGCTCCCGGCCGAACCCGGAATTCCCGACCCCGCCGAACGGCAGCTCCGGGTAGGACGTCACGTTGCCGTTGATGAACACCATCCCGGCGCCGAGATCCCGGATGAACCGCTCCCGTTCCGCGTCGTCCTCCGTCCAGGCGTTCGCTCCCAGCCCGAACTCGGTGCCGTTGGCGATGTCCAGCGCCGCGTCGATGTCCGCGGCCCGGTAGAGGGTCGCCACCGGCCCGAAGACCTCCTCGCGGTGCACTCGCATGTCGGGGGTGATCCCGGCCAGGACGGTCGGCGGGTAGTAGAAGCCGGGTCCCTCGGGCGCCGCGCCCCCGCACAGCACCCGCGCGCCGTTGGCGACGGCATCGGCGACCAGCTTCTCGATCTGGTCGCGCTGCTGCTCGGAGGACAGCGGGCCGATGTCGGTGCCGTCCTGCATCGGGTCGCCGACCTTCTTGGCCGACATCTGCTCGGCGAACAGCCGCTCGAACTCGCCGTAGACCGCGTCGTGCGCGATGAAGCGCTTGGCCGCGATGCAGGACTGGCCGTTGTTGATGCAGCGCGCGAACGCCGCCACCCGGGCCGCGGCCGGCAGGTCGGCGGAGGGCATGACGATGAACGGGTCACTGCCGCCCAGTTCCAGCACGACCTTCTTGATCTCGCTGCCCGCGATGGCGGCCACCGACTGGCCGGCCGGTCCCGAGCCGGTGAGGGTGGCGGCCATGACCCGGCCGTCGCGCAAGATCCCCTCGATCCGGCCGGAGGACACCAGCAGGGTCTGGAACGTCCCCGCCGGGAAGCCGGCCCGGGCGAACAGATCCTGCATGAACAGGGCGGTCTGCGGGACGTTCGAGGCGTGCTTGAGCAGGCCCACGTTGCCGGCCATCAGCGCGGGAGCGGCGAACCGCATGGCCTGCCAGAGCGGGAAGTTCCACGGCATGATGGCCAGCACCGGCCCGAGCGGCTGGTACTTCACGTACGCCCGCTGGGCCCCGACGGCCGCGGAGTCGGCGGGCTCGTCGGCCAGGAAGCGGGCCGCGTGCTCGGCGTAGTACCGGCAGGCCGCGGCGCACTTGGCGGCTTCCTGCCGGGCCGCCGCCAGGGTCTTGCCCATCTCGGTCGTCATCATCGCCGCGATCTGGTCCTGCTCGCCGTCGAGGATGCCGGCGGCCTGCCGCATCCATCCCGCCCGGTCATCGAAGCTGGTCAGGCGGTACTTCGCGTGGGCGGCCGCCGCGGCGGCCAGGCAGCGCTCGACGTCGTCCTGGCTCATCTCGTCGTAAGTCTTGACGGTCTTCCCGGTCGCCGGGTTGACGGTCGCGATAGCCATGCTGTCGTCCCCTCCGCCGGGTGGCACCCGCGCCACGTCGGCTCGTTCCGGCCCCTTGGCCCGGGCCGCACTCCGGCCCCGCCCTGGCCCCTGCCCGTATCGCCCAGGGCCACACCGG
>JAWWPY010000285.1:0-12612 GCA_033854735.1 Streptosporangiaceae bacterium
GGGGCAAAAAAGTTCACTGATAACCGATTCAGAGGATGGGAGGGGACCGCCGGTGACAGACCTGAGCGGGAAGGTGGCTTTGGTTACGGGGGCCGGGAGTGGGATTGGCCGCGCGGCGGCTGTGCGGTTCGCGGCGGCGGGTGCCCGGGTCGGCATTACTGACGTGGACGCGGCGGCTCTTGACGAGACGGCCGCTCTGGTGGCCGACGACGACGCCGTGCTGAGCGTCACGGGAGACATCGTCGACCCAGCGACGGCGGATGAGCTGGTGACCAAGGCGGCCGAGCGGTTCGGGCGGGTCGACGCGCTGTTCAACAATGTCGGGATCCTGATCATGAAGTCGCTGCTTGACACGACGATCGACGACTTCGACCAGCTCATGCACGTCAACTGCCTGTCCCAGCTGATCGCCATCCAGCGGGTCGTGCCTGAGATGCGGCGCTCCGGCGGAGGCTCGATCATCAATGTCTCGTCGGTCGGCGGTCTGGTCGCGCTGCCGAACGTGAGTGCCTACTGCCCGTCCAAGTCGGCGGTGATCGGCCTGACCCGGGCGGCGGCCGCCGAGTTCGCCCCGGAGATCCGGTGCAACGCGATCTGCCCGGGCGGGGTGTCCACCCCGATGTCGGACAAGCACCTGGCCAGCTTCGACGACAAGGAGGCGGCGATGAAGCTGCTCACCGGCCGCCAGCTGTTCAAGAGGTACGCCCGGCCGGAGGAGATCGCCAATGTCGCCGTATTCCTGGCCAGTGACGAGGCCTCGTTCATGACCGGTGCGGTGGTTCCCGTGGAGGCCGGTCACACCGCATGGTGACCGGCCAGGCAGCAGAGGTCCAGATGGAGATCGGGCACGCGGATCGGGTGGTGTCGGCGCTCGAATGGCGCGACGAGGTGCAGGTCCTGGCGCCTGACCGGATCAGGGTCGCCGCCCTCGACCGGCTCGGCGGGGTCTCGCCCGGGATGCTCGACTGGTGGTTCAGCCGGATGGATGAGCAGACCTACTTCCGGTTCCATCCCGTCGACCACAAAGCGTTCGCCTGGGTCCGCGGCAAGGAGCCCGGCCGCCACGTGGGCGCCACGCACCTGACCCACCACTGCTACGGCGGCCAGCCTCCGCTGCTCCCCACGGAAATCACCTTCATCCCGCCGGGGGAACTGCTGGACACGTCGGCCTTCGCCGGGCACGGCGTGGGCGCCGCCATCTGCGCCGTCGTGCACCGGCTCGATGCCAGTGACCGCCCGGAGCCGGAGGAGGCCGGGCGATTCATCCATGTCGGCATCGACCGCGGGTACGGCACCGAGCTGCGCAGCTGCTGGTGGCTGAACATCACCCCGGACACCGACCTGGATGCGGCCACGAACCGGCGGCTGCGGCACGTACACGAGGAATTCGCGTATCTCACCGGTTTCCTGCCCGCGCTTTACGCGGCGGAGCACGGGAGCGGGGGGACGACTCCATGACTCTGCGATTCGCGCCCAACCTGTCCTTGCTCTGGGCGGGCCTGCCGCTGCCGGACAGGTTCGAGCGCGCGGCCCGCGCCGGGTTCGACGCGGTCGAGCTGTGGTGGCCGGGTGATGGCGACGCCGAGCTGCTGCCCGGCCTGGCCGAACGCTGGGGGCTGCGGCTGGCGCTGCTCAACTTCGACGCCGGGGACATGGCGGCCGGGGACCGGGGCCTGGCCGCCGACCCGGACCGGACCGGGCAACTGCGGGCCAACGTGCCGATCGCACTGCGGATCGCGCGGGCGTCCGGGTGCCAGCGGCTGAACCTTCTCGTCGGCCTGCGGCGCGAGCGCTATCCGCTCGATCACCAGCTCCAGGTGGCGCGGGACAACGTGGCCTGGGCGGCCGATCAGGCCGCGGCCATGGACTGCGAGGTGATGATCGAGGCGGTGAACTCGATCGAGAACGGCCCCTGCCTGCTGACCACGACGGCCGCCGCGGCAGAGTTCGCCGGGCAGACCGGGCGGGCCAATGTCCGGCTGCAGTACGACGTGTACCACATGCAGCGGATGGAGGGGGACCTCACCGCGACGCTGGATGAGTACTGGGACATGATCAGTCACATCCAGATCGCGGACGTGCCGGGCCGCGGGGAGCCGGGGACCGGTGAGATCAACTACCGGTTCGTCCTGAATCATCTCGACCGGAAGGGCTACCAGGGTTACGTCGGGCTGGAGTACCGCCCGTCGGCGGGCCGTCCCGAGGACTCCTTCGGCTGGCTGGAGGATTTCGGCCGCCCACGGGGCACCAGACCACCGGGAAGCAGCGGGGACACCACGCGAGCGGGAGAGCACAGCACATGAGTCACGCTGGGGGTTCGTTGGGGAATGTGGGGTTTATCGGGCTGGGCGTGATGGGCCGGCCGATGGCCGAGAACCTGCTGACGGCGGGCGCCCACCTGGTCGTGCACAACCGCAGCCGGCCCGCGCAGGACGCGCTCGTGGCCCGCGGCGCGGCCGGCGCGCAGACACCCGCGGAGGTCGCCGGCCGGGCGGACATCATCATCACGATGCTCGCCGACGACGGCGCGGTGCGCAGCGTGGTGGGTGGCGGGCTGCTGGCGGCGGCGCGGCCGGGTTCGCTGATCGTGGACATGAGCACGGTCTCGCCCGCGCTGAGCCGCGAGCTGGCCGCCCGCGCGGCCGAGCGGGATGTGCGCATGCTGGACGCGCCGGTCAGCGGCGGGGACGTGGGCGCCCGCGAGGGAACGCTGTCCATCATGGTCGGCGGCGACGCGGCTGACCTCGAGCGGGCCAGGCCAGTCCTCGAGGTCCTGGGGGCCAGCATCGTGCATGCCGGGCCGGCCGGCGCGGGCCAGGTCGTCAAGGCGTGCAACCAGGTGCTGGTCGCCATCACGATCGCCGGTGTCAGCGAGGCCCTGGTGCTGGGCTCGAGGCTGGGCGTGGCCCCGGAGACCATCCTCGACGTGCTGTCGCGGGGCCTCGCGGCCAACCGCGTGATGGACCTGCGCCGGGCCAATTTCCTCAACCATGCCTTCACGCCGGGCTTCAAGGTCGACCTGCACCACAAGGACCTGGACATTGCCCTGGCCGGCGGCGGGCAGGCCAACGTCCCGCTGCCGCTGACCGCGATCACCCAGCAGCTTTTCCGCCAGCTACGGGCGGCCGGGCGCGGCGGCGAGGATCACACCGCGCTGCTCGCTGCCGTGGAGGCGCTGGCGGGGCTTGATCACGGGAAGGAGAAGGAACTGGGATGACCATCCCCACCGGCAGTAACTTCATCAGCGCCCTGCTCTCCGGCGTCCTGCTGGGCGGGCTCTTCGCCATCACCGCGCTCGGCCTCTCGCTGGTGTTCGGCGTGATGCGCCTGGTCAACATCGTCCATGGTGAACTGATCGTGCTCGGCGCGTATATCGCCCTCGAGCTCACCCGGCACGGCGGCCTCGATCCGCTGCTGACGATCCTGATCGTCGCGCCGGTGCTCTTCGTCGTCGCCGCGCCGGCCTACCGGGTGCTGCTCGAACCGCTCATGGCCAAGGGCCCTGAGCCCGCGCTGCTGACCACGTTCGCGCTATCGGTCATCGCCCAGAACCTGTACATCCTCTTCTGGTCGGGCGACACGCAGACCTTGCAGGCGTCCTATGCCACCGCCTCCGTCTCGGTCGCGGGGCTGCGCGTCCCGGCCATGTACCTGATCTCGTTCGCGATCGCGCTGGTCCTGTGCGGCGCGGTCCACCTGATGCTGCAGCGGACCGGGCTCGGCCGCGAGATCCGGGCCAGCTCCGAGGATTCCGAAGCCGCGGCCGGGCTCGGCGTCAACGTGGTGCGGGTCCGCGTGTTCGTCTACGGCCTGGCGGCGGCGTGCGCGGCCGTGGGCGGCGTGCTCGTCGGCATCACCTTTGACTTCACCCCGACCGTCGGCATCACCTACCTGCTGACCGGGTTCGCCGTGGTGGTCCTGGGCGGCCTCGGATCGGTGAAGGGGACCCTCCTCGGCGCGATCTTGCTCGGCGTCATCGAGAGCGTCGGCGCTGCGTTCGTCGGCGACGGCTACCGCAACTTCATCGGTTTCGTGGCCTTCCTCATCGTGTTGTCTCTCCGGCCGCAGGGCCTCTTCGGGCGGGTGCAGGTGCGATGACGAGGCGCCGGATAGTAGCAATCGTGGCGACCGTGGTGGCGGTCGTCCTGCTCGCCGCCATACCGGGACTGAGCAGCCAGTACGCGCTCCTGGTGGCATTCGAGATCGCTCAGCTCGCCGCGCTGGCGCAGGCCTGGAGCCTGCTGGCCGGTTACGGCGGCGTGGTGTCGCTGGCGGTCTCCGCGTTCGTCGGCGTGGGCTCCTACGCGACCGCGAAGCTGTCCGTATCGGCGGGGCTGGGCCTCATTCCCTCGGTCCTCGCGGGCGGGCTGTTCGCGGTGCTGTTCGCGGTGGCGGTCGCCGTCCCCATGTTCCGGTTCCGCGGGCTGTACTTCACCATCGGCTCGCTCGTCCTGGCCGAGGCACTCGGCATCTTCATGTCCAACTACAACGGGCTCGGCGGGAACCAGGGCATCACGCTGACCAATACGGCGCCCAGCGCCGAGACGGTCTACCTGCTCTCGCTCGCGGTGGCGGTCGGGGTCACGCTCACCGTGGCGTGGCTCGTCCGCAGCCGCCTCGGGCTCGGGTTGCGGGCGATCCGGGACGACGAGGACGTGGCGGAGCGCGTCGGCGTGCTGACGTTCCGCACCAAGCTCACCGCGTTCGTGATCGCCGCGTTCGTTATGGGAGTCGTCGGCGCGATACAGGCGCAGCGAACCGGCTATATCGAGCCCAGCGGGTCGTTCACCCTGGACTGGACGATCGAGACCGTGAACGCCGCCATCATCGGGGGGGTCGGCACGGTGGTCGGCCCGCTGGTCGGCTCCGCTATCTCGGTCGGGCTCTCCGAGCGTCTCGCGAACTATCCCGAGATCCACCTGACGATTCTCGGCATCCTGCTCATCCTCATCATCCGGCTGGCCCCGAACGGGTTGTGGGGTGCCGCGGGCCAGCTCGCCCGGGCCGGCCGGCGCCGGCTCAGCCAGGAACGGGCCCGCCGGGCGGGTGCCGGGGAGGCTGGCCCCGTGCTGGCCACGGCGGGGGCAGCTGCCGCCGGGGAGATGCTGGCCACGGCGGGGGCACGTGCGGCCGGGGAGCCACCGGGGGAGGTGCTGGCCGCGGCGCCCGCGCCGCCGGGCGGCAGCGGGCCGCCCGGCCCGGACGGCCCGCGTGGCCCGGACCCGCGGCGGACCGCGGGCGAGCCGGGGACACCGCTGTTGCGGGCCACCGGCGTGGGCAAGATCTACGGCGGCGTGCGCGCGGTCGACCGCGTCGACCTCGAACTGCGCGGCGGCGAGGTGCTCGGCATGATCGGCCCGAACGGGGCCGGCAAGAGCACCCTCATCGGCCTGCTGTCCGGCGCGATCTCGGGAGAGGGCCGGATCGAGCTGTTCGGCGAGGACGTGACCGGCGCGGGCGCCCAGTTGCGGGCGCGCCGCGGTATCGGCCGCACGCACCAGGTTCCGCGGCCGTTCGGCCAGATGACCGTGATGGAGAATCTGCTCGTCGCCCAGATGCATGGCGCCAAGGCCGGGGGCCGTGCGGCGCGGGCCGAATGTGAGCGGATCCTGGCCCGCTGCGGCCTGCTCGAGTTCGCTGACAGCCCGGCGGCCGACCTCGGCCTGCTGCGCCTCAAGCGCCTGGAACTCGCCCGCGCCCTGGCCGTGCGGCCCCGGATCCTGCTGCTGGACGAGATCGGCGCGGGCCTGATCGAGTCCGAGCTCCAGGAGCTCATCGAGCTGATCCGGTCGCTGCGCCAGGAGGTGGACGCGATCCTGATCGTCGAGCATGTCATCGACGTGATCAGGGAGTGCTGTGACCGGCTCGCCGTCATTGATGGCGGGCGGCTGATCCTGTCCGGTGATCCGGACCAGGTACTCCGCGATCCGCAGGTCGCCGCCGTGTACCTCGGCACCTCAGGTGGCGCGGAAGTCCGCCACGCACGCGACCGGACCCGGAGCCAGGACCGGCCGCTGCTGGAACTCAAGGGGATCGCGGCCCAGTACGGGGCGTTCCGGGCGCTGCACGACGTCTCGTTCACCGTGGCGGAAGGAGAAGTGCTCGCCCTGCTGGGCGCGAACGGCGCCGGCAAGACGACCACGGCCAGGACGATCAGCGGGATGCTGCCCGTCAGCGGCGGCGAGATCTGGTTCGACGGGAGCCGCATCGACGGCCGGCCGCCGCACGGCATCGTCCGCCTCGGCGTCGCGCACTGCATGGAGGGCCGCAGGATCTTCGGCGACCTCACAGTGGAGGAGAACCTGCTGCTCGGGGCGCGGGCGGCCGGGTCGGTCGGCGAGCGGGACCGGCGGCTCGGCGCGGTCTACGAGCTCTTCGACGTGCTCCGCGAGCGGCGGGGCGGCTCGGGGGCCGAGCTGTCCGGCGGCCAGCAGCAGATGCTGGCCATCGGCCGCGCGCTGATGGCCGCTCCGCGCCTGGTCATCTTCGATGAGATCTCCCTCGGCCTCGCGCCCATCACGGTCGACCGCCTGTACCAGGCGCTGGCCGAGATCAACGGCCGCGGCGTGGCCATGATCGTCATCGAGCAGAACGTGGAGCGCGGCCTCGCCCTCGCCGATCACGTGGCGGTGCTGGAGAAGGGCCGGGTCGCGCTGGCGGGTGCGCCGGCCGAGATGCGCGCCGACGAGCGCCTGCTCTCCCTCTACGTTGGTGAGGCCAAGGGGGACGGGCCCTCGCGTGAGGCCCCGGTCCCGCTTCCCGAACGCGAGTTACGGACGGGTGCCGGGCCGCCGGTGCCGGGAGGCAGGCTCAGGGGCCAATAAGCAGACCTGCGGGTCCCTGAGCCTGACCGGGCCGTCACCGAATGGCGGCGGCCTCCCCGGCGCTCGTGGCCTCCTCCGCCTCGGGACTGCGATCGCCGGCCAGGCGGCTCGGCCACCACAGCCACCGGCCCAGGTCCAGGTTGAGCGCGGTGACCAGGACCGAACGGACGACGATGGTGTCGAGGAGCACGCCGAACGCGACCGCGAAGCCGAGTTCGGTGAGGAAGGTGACGGGCAGCGTGCCCAGCACGGCGAAGGTGCCGGCCAGCACCGCGCCGGCCGAGGTGATCACCCCGCCGGTGGCCGCCAGCCCGGTGAGCGCGCCGCGGCGGGAACCGTGGCGCGTTGCTTCCTCGCGGACCCGGGTCATCAGGAAGATGTTGTAGTCGATGCCCAGGGCGACGAGGAACACGAACACGAACAGCGGGAAGGACGTGTCCGCGCCGCCGAACTTGAACACGTCGTTGAACATGAGAGAGCTGACGCCCAGGGCCGCGGCGAACGACAGCACCACGGTGGCGATGAGCATCAGCGGGGCGACCACCGCCCGCAGCAGCAGGGCGAGGATGAGGAACACGACCACGAGGACGAGCGGGATGATGAGGTTCCGGTCGTGCGCCGCGGCGCGCTGGACGTCGAGGTTGATCGCGGTGTTGCCGCCGGCCAGCGCATCAGCGCCGGGGACCGCGTGCACGGCCGCCCGGACCCGGTCCACGGTGGCGTATGCGGCCTGGCTGTCCGGCGCCGTGGTCAGCGTCCCCAGCAGGTAGACGTGGCCCGCCCGGGTCACCGGAGGCGTCACGCCGGTGATGCCCGGGGTCGCCTTGAATGCCGCTGCCAGCTGGGCAGCGGCTGACGGGCTGCCCACGACCACCACGGGCTGCCCGCCGCCGCCGGAGAAGTGCTGGTCCAGCACGGTCTGCCCGGTCACCGAGTCGGGATGACCGCGGAAGGCCTGAGCGTTGGTCAGGCCGCTGGCCTTCAGGCCGGTCAGGCCGAGGGCCATGGCCCCGAGCACGACCGCGGTGGTCACCCAGACGACCCGCGGCCGCGTGGCGATGCCGCGGCCCACGCGGGCCCAGATGCCTCGTGAGGTCGGTTCGGCCGAGCCGTATCCGGGCCGTACCGGCCAGAAGATCCACCGGCCGAAGATCACCAGCAGGGCCGGCAGCAGCGTCATCATCGCGAGCAGGGCAACGGCGACGCCGATCGCCAGCACCGGGCCCAGGCCCTTGGTCGAGTTGAGCTCCGCGACCAGCAGGGCCAGCAGGCTGACGATGACCGTCCCGGCGCTGGCGATCACCGCCGGGCCGGCCCGGCGCAGGGCGACCGCCATCGCCTCGTGCCGGTCCTCGTGGCGGCGCAATTCCTCGCGGTACCTGGCCGTCAGCAGCAGCGCGTAGTCCGTCCCGGCGCCGAAGACCAGCACGTCCAGGATGCCCGCGCTCTGTGCGTTCACGGTCAGGCCGGCGTGCACGGCCAGCAGGTAGATCAGCGCCTCGGCGCTGGCCAGCGCCACGCCCGCTGAGATCACCGGCAGCAGCCAGAGCACCGGACTTCGGTAGGTGATGAGCAATAGCAAGATGACGACGGCCAGGGTGCCGAGCAGCAGCGTGCCGTTGATTCCCTTGAAGGACTTGGCCGAGTCGGCCGCGGTGCCCAGCGGGCCGGTGATGTGGACAGCCAGGCCCGCCCCGTTCGCCTGGGCTACGCCGCGAATCGCATCAGCGGCCGGGCCGGCGGCGTTCCAGCCATTCTTGCCCAGGTTGACCGGGATGACCGTCTCGATCGCCCGCCCGTCCTGGGCGAAGAACGGGCCTGAGACCTGGCCGGGCACCACGCCGGAGATGGTCGTGAACTTCTGCGCGTCAGCCGCGGCCTTGGCCCGGTCGGCCGCGGTCAGGCCAGATGGCCGGTTGTACACCACCACGGCGGGGAACACATTGGGCGACTGGAACCGCGACTGCAGGTCCAGGACCTTGGTGGACTCCGCCTTGGCGGGCAGCCACGACTTCGCATCGTTCTTCTCGGCGTTCATCAGCTTGCCGGCCAGCGGGCCGGCCACGCCGAGAATGACGATCCACAGCACCAGGACAACCCATTTGGTCCGGCGCCCGCTCGGGACGCTGACGATCGCGCGGGCTTTGCTCATCGGAATCCTCCTGGATTCGGCAGTTCAGCTGGCAACGCCCGGCCGCGGGCATGCGCTCGTCGTTGAGACTCGCCTCGCCCAGAGAACTCATCGGTGGGCGCCGGGCGAGCCGACCAGCAAACACGATATATCTCGCTAGCCCTCGCACACAAGATATATCTCGTAAACAGCGAGCGCATGGACCTACCATCGCAGGACCATCTGACATTCCCAGCCCCCGCACACGACCCAGAGCACCCCATTCGGCCTCCGCCGCACGCAGCACACCCAAGCCAGCCAGAGCGCACCATCGCTTACCGAACAGCCAACAGTTGACAGCCCCCGATGGCAGGCGTGCTGATCCAAGCCCACAGGGGGACCGTAAGTTCCCGCGCCGCACCCCGTCAACGCGTTTTGGGGGCGTAAGCACGCCCGGCCGCGCGGTTCCCTTCTGCTATTAAAGCGGACCGCCGTCGCTGATCACGCGGCGGTCCTGGAGAAGGGCCAGGTCCGCCGGCGGGTGCGCCGCTGCGGACGCGGCAGCGCGCGCGCGGCCCGAACTGACCCAGCCCCTTCAGGGCAGATCGAAGTCACCAGCCTTCACTTGCGCCGGCGACCGCTTGCTGTCTGAGCTGACCAGCCCCTTCAGGGCAGGTCGAAGTCACCAGCCTTCACTCCGGCCGTGAACGCCGTCCACTCCTCCGGGGCGAAGGCCAGCCTCGGCCCGTCCGGGTCCTTGGAATCGCGCACCGCGACGGCGCCGGGCAGGTTCCGCGCCACTTCCACGCACGCACCGCCGTTGCTGCCGCTGTAGCTGCTCTTGTGCCATTGGGGGCGATCTATGCCGTCCATCGTTCCTCAGCTACCTTCCCGATCAGGTCCCGCGAGGCCCCACGGGGCAGAGCCTCGGCCCTCAGCCGATCGAACGCTAAGGCCGCCTTGCTGACCAGCGCGGGTTTCTCGATCGTCTGGCCCTCAACCGCCGTCTCCGCGTACAAGATACTCGGCGCCCCCTCGAAACCAGCGACGATGAACGCCCCGAGCAGACCGGCGTGCGCGCCGACCTCGGCAGGCACCACCTGAACCGTGACGCTGGGACGGCATGACGTGTCAGCCAGGTGCAGCAACTGGTCATACATGACCTTGCGCGAGCCTATGAGCCGGTGCAATGCTGCCTCGTCCATGACCACCCATAGCTCAGGCGGCTTCGGGCGGTCAAGGATGCCCTGCCGCTCGATCCGCGCACTGACAAGATCCTCGAGCACGTCTTTGGTGGTGTCCGGCCCAGCACCGAGGATCGCTCGTGCGTAGTCGGCGGTCTGGAGCAAACCGGGCACCAGCATCGGCTCCCACCAGCGCAGGGACAACGCCTCCCGCTCCGCTTCCAGCCAGTCCCTGAACCACTGTGGGTAAGGGCCATCCCACCGGCGGGCCAGCTCCATCAGGCGGCTGAAAAGCCCGTCAAGGTGCGGGAACACGCTGTCGCACCCGGTCGCGAAGTCCCGGGTCGGCGCCCGCTCGCACGTCTCGATCTTGCCGACCAGATCGCCCGAGAAGCTGAGTTCCCGGCCTAACTGATCCTGGCTCATCCCAGCGGCCACCCGCGCCCGCCGCAACTCGGCGCCGAAGAACGCCATGGGGCTGCGCGTTGCATCAAGATTACGTGTCACCGTTTCCGACCACTTCCGACTCAGCAGGAACAGAGGGGACGCCTTCAGACGGCAGGACGTCTTAGCTGGAGATCCTAAATGCGTCTCGGCAGGATAACCATTAGTAATCAGGTTCAGCCACCGGATCAGGAGACCGCATGCACGAGACCAGCACCGCACCGCCGCTCGCCTGGTCCTGCGCCTTCCCGGCCAGCCCGGCCCAGGCCCGTGAGGCACGCCGGTCGCTGGCCCGCATTCTCGATGGCCACCCGGCCGCCGACGATGCCGTTCTGTGCCTCGGTGAGTTAGCGGCCAATGCGGCGATCCACAGCCGTTCACGCAATGGCGGTCACTTTACCGTCCGCGCTCAATTCGCTGAAGGCTGCGTCCGCGTTGAAGTCCACGATGAGGGTGGCCCCTGGAAGCAGCCCGTACTCGCCGGCCACGAACACGGGCGCGGGTTACTGATCGTCGCCAGCCTCGCCCGCGACTGGGGCGTCACAGGTGACAGTCACACGGGATGGACCGTCTGGTTTGAGATCGACGGCCCCGGCCCTCGCGATACCAGGGCGGTCCCGAATGGACGATGAGTACCGGGCCATCGGGGCCTTGGAGCGGGGCCGGTTCCAGCGACTGCAAGCGCTCGAAGACGCGATTGCCTACCGGCGCGCCCGCGTCACCGCCCCGTGCCCTTACTGCGCGCTCGCAGCGCCCGGCGGGAAGTGCGACGACCATGCCCGCGACCTGGAACTGATCGCCGAATACCAGGCCAGCGCGCGCGACTAGCGATTGTGCTGTCCCGCTTGATGCTTTACACGTCGGCTCCGCTTGATGTTTTACACTTCCGCGCCACTGGTGTCGATATCTACCGTCACGGTCTAGGCGTTTCCGGCGACAACGGCTGCGGGGCCGGAAGGAGCGAGCGATGGCCACGGGCATGCTGCCAGAAGATGGAGAACTACGGCTTGGGCCGGTCACGTTGCCGTCGGGGAAGCGGATCGTCCCGCCAGAGGGCCCTGAGGTCCCGGTCGCCTGGGTCACGACCGAGGCGGTGTTCTACCCCGGGCTGGTCTGGTCCGTGCTCTCGGACATGCGTCAGGAGACCGGCCTGGTGCCGATCGTGCTGCCGTATGACCCGAACACGATCTCTTCGAACGTCTGCTTCTACCTCCCGTCCAGCATCTCAGAGCTTGATCACATGGATGCCGCCCAGACGCTGGCAACGCTCTGGAACGGCAACGTGTCCCCAGACGACGACGAGTTCTGGGCGGCCGCGTATGCGCCGTTCTCTGCTCAGTTTCCCGGGCTGGCGCCACCTGAGGACGCCAGGCTGAGCGAGGCCCGGCTCCACGAGGTGCTCAGCGCACTGCCTGCGGCGTGCATCGGGCTTGTCCCCGCCCAGCGGCCCGCCGATGTGCTGCCCGTGACCGGCTGGGTGGGACCGGACTGCAACTACCCCGACAACCTTTCACTCGCGACCATCCTGCGCTCCTGGGAGGACAGGTTTGGCGCACGGCTCCTCTTCATCGGTCCCAGCGCTGAAATCCAGCTCCTGGTCCAGCGCCCGCCGCGCAACTTCGAATCCGCCCAGCGGATCGCCGCCGAGCACTTCGCCTTCTGCGATGCCTTCTGCGAGGACTACGGAAAACCCACTCGCATAGACCGGACCACGATCATCGATATCGCGCCTGTCCTGGTCAACGCTCCTACCTGGTCCTTCTGGTGGGACTGACCTGCCCAGACCACCCGCCGACGGCTCACGGTGCGTCCAGGAAGGGCGGGATCATCGTCATCAGCATGCCGGCGCGGCCGGTGACCCCGATGTGCGAGGTGCCCGGCAGGACGGCGAACTGGCTGCGGGGCATGGGCGCCAGGTCGCCCAGCACCCCTCCTCCGAGCAGCCGGAACATCGCCACCGCGTGCTCGGGTGTGACGATGTCGCTGTCGCCGATGATCAGCAGGATGGGGACGTCGATCGCGGAGATGGCCTGCGGGGTGATCTCAGGCA
>JAWWPY010000286.1:0-2517 GCA_033854735.1 Streptosporangiaceae bacterium
CTGTACCAGTCTCAACCCTTTGGACCCGGCCGGTGCGGCCTGATCTCGCGGACAGGCCGCGGACAAAAGATCAAAAAGGTCTGACCGCCTTCCGGCGATCAGACCCCTGACCTGTAACTACTTGGTAGCGGGGGCAGGATTTGAACCTGCGACCTCTGGGTTATGAGCCCAGCGAGCTACCGAACTGCTCCACCCCGCGTCGGTGTGCCTTCACTTTATGGCCAACCGCGGGCGGAGGCAAATCAGCGCCGCGCGGCAGCCTGGGACCGCACCACCGCCACCACGGCAACGACGATCAGGGCCCCGCCGACCAGCATCGATGCCGTCAGGGCCTCGCCCAGCAGGGACGTGCCGAGGATGACGGCGATGATCGGGTTGACGTAGGCGTAAGTGGCGACGGTCGCCGTGGGGAGGCGGCGCACGGCCACCACGTAGGCGCTGAACGCGATGATCGAGCCCGGTCCGATGAGGTACGCCAGGGCCAGCCACGACGCGGCCGACACGTGTGCCGGGTCGAACTGGCCGAATTCCCCGGTCACGGCGGCCGCCGCGAGCAGCACTGCACCGCCGGCGAGCATCTGCATCGAGGTGGCCAGCAGCGGCCGGGACGGAAGCGGCACCCGCCGCGAGGCGATGGTTCCGGATGCCCAGCTGACGCTGGCTATGAGGATGATCACGATGCCGATCCCGGGCGAGCCGCCTGTGCCCCCGTGGCCGCCTGCCGCGTGCCCGGTGCTACCACCGAATGGCCCGGCCAGGAACCCTACGCCGACCACGCCGGCGACCAGCCCAGCCAGGGCCAGCAGGCCGATCCGGGCTCCGTTGAAGACGCGGTCGATGACGATCAGCCACAACGGGACCGTGGCCACGAGCAAGGCGGCCAGCCCGGAGGGGACACTGCGCTCGCCAGCCGACACGCCACCGTTCCCGCCGGCCAGCAGCAGGGCGCCGACGAGGAGCGCGGACCACCACCCCGCGGCCCGGGGCCGGTCGGCGGCGCGCAGCTCAGGACCGCCGGACCGGATGGCGAACGGGAACATGAGCAGCCCGGCCACGACATAACGGATGCCCGCCATCAGCAGCGGCGGCAGAGTCTCCACACCCACCCGGATGGCGAAGTACGTACTGCCCCAGAGCACCCAGACCACGAGCAGTGCCATCCATCCGGCCTGCTGGCCGCCGGTTCCGGCATTGCCCGCACCCGCTAGACCGCTGCCGAGCTCATGACCCCGGCCGGGCTGACGGCCGCGATTGGTTATGGCCCTGGTCTGCGATGTTTCTCCTGTTCTGTCCTCGGAATCGGCCACGTGGCTACCCTGTCCGCGCGAGGAGGCGGGATGCCAGTGGCACGAGCGCCATCTGCCAGCTGATTCCGGCCAGCAGGGCTATCGGGACACCCGTGCCCCCCGCCGGGCGGCACCCCCGTCGGTTACAGATTCTGTTGACTTTCGTTATCAGGACGTAGTGCAACCTTAGAAATGGAGGCCTAGCATGTTGTTGATTGAGTCCTCTGAACGGTCGGCAAATGATATTTGCCGCGCCGCAAGACCATCCGCCCTGCGAGTACGGGGTACGGCCGGATCAGGCTGACTAGATGAGGCGGGCGTCTAATGGATCAAGATGTCGCCGAGTTAGCCTCGGCCGCTGCGGTCACCATGGTGAAGTTGCTAGTCACCGACGGCTGGGAAACGGCGAAGAATGCGCTCCTTTCCCTGTGGCGGCGGGCACGCCCCGATCACGCCGACCTCGTCGAGGCCGACCTCGTTCAGGTTCACGCGGATCTGCTGGCCGCCGGCCAGCACGAAACTGAGCCGTTGCGGCAAGCCATCGCCGCGGAATGGCAGGGGCGTCTGGCCAGGCTGCTGGCCGGGGACCCGGCGCTGGTGACTGAGTTGCGGCGACTGTTCGAGGATCAACTCCGGCCGGCTCTGGCCGCGCAGGACCCCGAAGGTGCCCGAACGGTCACGATGCACGCGCGGGCCGAGGGCGGCGGCAGCGTGTTCCAGGCTGGCCGGGACCAGCACATCACTGGCCAGGGGTAGCGGACCATGTCGCAGCCGCCGGGTGTCCCCGGGTCCACTGAACCGCCGCCCGAAGAGACTGCTATCCCCGCCGACTCCGCCGGATCCGCCACTGGCTCGGCCAGATCGGACCCGGGCTCCGCCGGGCCAGTCGCTGTCCCGCATCAGGAAGCCCACGTCGGGGGTGGCGGCAGCGTCTATCAGGCGGGCCGCGACCAGGTCTTCCGCTACGAGGACGGCGTCCACGGCCTGAGTCGCGCAGAACCAGGATCGCCCAGCGCGGAGTGCCCGTATCCGGGCCTGGCCGCCTTCGGCCCCGATCTCGCCCGGTGGTTCTTCGGCCGGGACCAGGCCGTCGCCCAGCTGTCCGAGGAACTGGCTGGCCGGCTCGACCGCGGTGGCGCGCTGATGGTGATCGGCCCCTCCGGCGCAGGTAAGTCCTCGCTCCTGCAGGCAGGCCTGATCCCAGCGCTCGACCGGGGTGTCCTGCCGGCCG
>JAWWPY010000287.1:0-24084 GCA_033854735.1 Streptosporangiaceae bacterium
AGCCGGCCAGCACGTGGATGAGATCGGCGCACTTCCGCTTCCATTCGTGCCGGCCCGCGTGCTGCGCGGCCTGCAGAATGTTGCGCCACTCCGATTCCAGCCAGGCGGCTGCGTCTTCCTGTGTGCCTAGGGGTGGGCTCGCGGCCGGTGGATGGGTGATCGACACCGCCATCCGGCGTCGGAATGGCAGCAGCATCCGGTCAGCCTTATCGGCCGCGTACAGGTAGTAGTCAAGGAGTCGGCCGACTGCCTGCCGCTGCTCAGGCTCGGGGTCCTCGCGCACGGCGCGCACGGCCGCGTATCCGCGGATGAGGTCCTGGAAACGGAACTGGCCGGCCGGGGCCCGAGCCAGCAGGTGGTGATCGAGCAGGGCGGCGAGGGCTTTTTCCGCTTCGGCCAGGGTGCCGCCGCCCAGCGCGGCCGCCGCCTGCAGGCTGACATGAGCGCACGGGCTCACGCCCAGCCGCCGGAAGAGCCGCTGGTGGTCGGGCTCCAGCGCACGGTAGGACAGGTCGAACGCCGACATCAATTCCGGGCTGGCCGCGCTTGGGCCGCCGAGGCGAGCGGGAGACTGCGACAGTTCCTCGACCAGGTCGGCGAGCCTGGGCGGGTAATCTTGCGCGAGCCTGCCCGCGGTGAGCTGGATCGCGAGCGGCAAGCGCCCGCACAGCCGCACGGCCGCGGCGACCTCAGCCTCGTCGTGGCTACTGCCTTTCCCGGCCATCCTGCGGAACAGCGTGATCGCATCGTCGATGGGCAGCACGTCGAGGGTCAGCGCGCGGGCGCCCTCAAGGTCGGGCAGCCTGCGCCGGGTGGTGATCAAGATCAGGCACCGGCCGGCCACCGGCAGGAGCGGGCGGATCTGGTCATGCCGGGCCGCGTCGTCGAGAATCACGACGGCGCGACGGCGGCTCAGCTGGGCTCGCCACAGCGCGGCGCGCTCGCCGATAGCGTCAGGGATCGGCGTCGTCGGTGCGGTCATCATCCGGAGCAGCCGGTGCAGCGCCTCGGCTGCGTCGAGCGAAGGGCGCCCGGGGTCGTGGGTATGGAAGTTGAGGTAGAACATCCCGTCCGGGTACTGCCCGGCGACAACCCGGGCGGCGTGGACCGCCAGCGCGGTCTTCCCCACCCCGGGCATGCCCTCGATCACGCCGATCTGGGGAGTGTCGCCGCGGGAACCGGTGAGCAGCCCGAGTTCCTCGCCGCGGCCCACGAGGTCCACCGTCTCGGGCGGAAGCGTGTCTGGCCCTGGCTCCCGGCCAAGACGTCGGTCGGCGAGCCGCATGGCGAGCTGGGGGTCACCGTGCAGGATCCGCTGATGGAGTTCGGACAGCGCTGGCCCCGGTTCCGTGCCCTGCTCATCGATAAGGCGGCTGCGGGTATCCCGGTACAGGCTGAGTGCCTCACCCTGCCTGCCGCTCCCGTACAGGGCCGCCATCTGATGCGCGATGAACGTCTCATCCAGCGGGTACTGAGCCAGCAGATGGCTGAGTTCACCGACCAGGTCGGCATGCCGGCCAAGCTCCAGCTCACACTCGACGCGCTTCAGGATGGCCGCCCGGCGTTCTTCTTCGAGGCTGTCCCGCATCCGTGCCACCCAGTCGCCGCGGATCCCGGCCAGCGCCGGGCCGCGCCAGAGCTTGTCCGCCTCGCGCAGCAGCAAGGCTGCATGATCGTAGTCGCCGCCTGCGGTCAGGGCGTCCGCTTGTCGGCGCAATCGGCGGAACTGATACAGGTCGACCGCATCGGGATCGACGTCGAGCACGTAGCCTCGGTCGCGCCCCGCCAGCCGGACGCTATCGCCCACGGCCTGCCGGAGCGACGCTCGGAGCCGGGCGATGTAGACCGAGAGACTCTCCCGGGCCTTGGGCGGCGGCCGCGTATCCCACAGCCGGTCAATAAGAGCCTCGGCCGGCACTATCGTGCGCGGCGTCAGCAGGAGGACGGCCAGGACGCCTCGCGCCCTGGCCGGCCCAAGGTCACGTTCCTGCCCAGCCAACCACAGCTCAATCGGCCCCAGCACCCGAAATTCCATGATCGCCTTACGTCCTCTACCGCCTGCCACGAACTCGCAGCTGGTACCCGAAAGGGATACGGAAACATTCCTGCCGGGTCGATACCCGTTATGGGGCACTTCTCACCCGAATCCTGGGAGAATTAGCGGTAACGGGAAAGTGATCACAGCTAGCCCGCAGCAGTTAGTGCAATTTTCAGTGCAGGTTTTCGCGAAACTGCCGCGGCGGCCGACCGGAAATGCCGTATATAGAAAGGCGCATTTCCTGGTGGACTTGGGATTTGCTGACGCCGGGTAATGGTGAATGATGGCTGGTGCTGTACGGGCCGGTGTGGCTTAATTCGACCAGCGGGATGCCTGTTGTTACAGGGACCTAGGGGCTCCCAGTGAGAGAAGTGGTGCCTAGGCGCTTCTCCTGCGGACTTTCCCATATCACCCGGTATGCGGTCCTGTCGCCCGGGGCTGCAGTGGCCCGACTCCCGGGCGAGTAGCAACGGATACCAGGAACGACTGGCAGAAAGCCGTCCGGATTTCCCCGAATGCCACATCTCGATATGGATCGTGGTGTAGTTTCTCACTCTTAGACAGCCGGGGGGCTGAGTACCCAATGAGGGGATCTTCTCGATGAAGACTCATGGCTCGTCTTGGCATGCCATATCGCAGACCGGCGGATCGGTGGGTGGCGTTCACCGTGCACCCTCGAGGGGGGCGGGTTTCGCCCGGGCGGCGCGCGGAATTCTCGTTCTAGCTCTTATGCTGGGCAGCCTCGCCATCACGGCAGTGGCATTGCTGGGGCGCGGCAGCGCTGGCCAGGTCCCTGCGGGCGTGCAGCACCCAGCGCATCACGCCGTTTTCTCGGCCTACTACAGGCCGTGGATGTATTAACCCTGGATCTCGTCAGGCACCATGGCCGCGTTTCGGCCTGTTTCCATTCCGGCTGAACGAGGGATCGGCATATCCAGACGTCATGCTCATAACCGCATGATGGCTGTCCCTTCCGTTGGTTAAAAGGTGCCGGGTGCCAGGTGGCGGGCCAATGCCGGGCCGGGCTACCTGTCGGAATCGCGCGGTGCGAGCGAGGACGGTGGCCCCGTGTGCGGCCAGCGCCTTGGCCGCCTCGAAGCCGATTCCGCTGTTGGCACCCGTGATGATGGCGGTTTTTCCCTGCTGGGCGCCGATGTCGTCGACGGTCCACTTCCGGTTGCCCGTGTGGGTCATCATCTGCTCCTTCGGGATGTCGTGGTTTCTCATCCGGCGGCCTGGAGTTCGGCGAGGTTGATGGACTGCCCGCGGCCGTCGTCGCGGAGCAGGAGCAGGGCGGCGAGGAACGCAGCCAGCATCACCGCGCCGCTGACCGTGAAGCCGAGCCTGAAGCCGTCGGTGAGTGCGACGCTGACGGGATGGCCGGCCATGCTCTCGTGTGCGGTGCGGGTCGCGGCGAAAGTGGAGATGGCGGCCAGGCCGAGCGCGCCGCCGAGCTGCCGGCTGACGTTGAGCAGCGCCGAGGCCAGACCGGTGCGCTTGGCGGGGGCGCCTGACATCGCGGCGATGGAGGTCGGGATCATTGTCATGCCACCGCCGATACCGATCAGGACGGTGGGAATCACGATGTCAGTCAGCAAGCTCCCGTTCACCGGGATGCGGGCGAGCAGGAACAGCCCGACTGCGCCCACCAGCGAGCCTGCGGCCGTGGTCAGGCGAACCCCGATCCGGCGCACGAGCCCAGGGCTGGCACTGGCGCCGGCCAAGATCGATATCCCCAGGGGGAGGTAGCACAGGCCCGTGCGCAGCGCGGAATAATGCAGGACAAGCTGCAGGTAGAGCGTGGTGAAGTAAAACATCGCATATAGGGAACTGCCCTGCACCACAGCCACCACGTTGGCACCGGCCACCGACCGGTTGCGCCACACCGACAGCGGCATGAGCGGCGAGTCGGCCACGAACCGCTCGTGGACGAGGAAGTAGCCGAGCAGGATCGCCGCGCCCGCGAGCAGCCCGATAGTCCGGCCCGATCCCCACGGGTGAGCCGCGGTTTGCGCGATCCCGTAGGCCAGCAGGCTCGCCCCAGTCGTCGCGGCCACAGCACCCACGGCGTCAAAACGCCGGCTGCGGTCAGCGGGCCGGTCAGCGGGCAGTGACCGGACGGCGGCCGCGATGACAACTGCCCCGGCTGGGATGTTGATCAAGAAGATCCACCGCCAGCCGGCCGCTGAAACCAGAAGCCCGCCCGCGACCAGGCCGAGAGTGCCGGCCGCGGCGCTCACCCCGCCCCATACACCGAACGCTCTGTTGCGTGGCGCTCCGGCGGGGAAGATCGAAGCGAGCATGGCCAAGGTCATGGGGATGACGAAGGCCGCCGCCGTCCCCTCAAGTGCCCGGGTGAGGATCATCACCGCAGGATCGGGGGCGAGCGCGGAGCCCAGCGACGCGGCGGTGAACACCGCCGTGCCAGCCAGCAGGATCCGGCGCCGGCCGAGTACGTCGCCGGCCCGGCCGCCGAGCAGCATGAACCCGCCGAACGGCACCATGTAGGCGTTCACCATCCACGCTAGCCCGCTTTCGGAAAAATGCAGCGAGGTCTTGATCGCGGGCATGGCCACATTGACGACCGTGACGTCGATGGTGTCCAGCAGCGCAGCCAGGCACAGCACGACCAGCGCGATCACATGCCCGGGGGTCCAGCGAAAGGACGCAGCAACATCCAGTGACGCATCAACGGTCGTGTCGGTCATGGTCTCTCCCGTGCTGACAGGTTCGCTTGCCGCAGCAAGCATCACCGCCAGCGCCCAGCGCGGAGAAGCACAGAATGTGCCAGGCTGGTGCCAAATGTGCCAAGGCCTTCGAGATTTACGGAACCCGGTCGTGCCATTGCCGCAGCGCGCGGCTCGCTGACCGGGGGTCGGCGTAGCCAAGGTGCCGGGCCAGGCGGGCAATGTCGGTGGTGCGGTCCTGGCGGGCGTCCTGGGCGCGGCGCCGGCGGGCGGTGTCCAGTTCGGCGCGCCACGTGGTGCCGTGCTCGGCGAGTTGCCGCTGGAGGGTCCGGCGGCTGACCGCTAGGCGGCGGGCCACCGTGTCCAGGGATGGCCTGCCGTGCTCGATCGACTCGGCCAGAACGCGGCCGAAGTGCTCCTGCCAGGTCGCGACCGGTGGCGGGGGCAGTGTGGCGGCGTAGCGCGCCAGCACGCCGGCCAGGGTCGGGTCCGCGCTCCGCAACGGGAGGTCCAGGTCGCCGGAGCGGAGGGTGAGCGTGGTGACGGGCGCATCGAAGTCAATCCGTCGGGTGCCCAAGGTCTCCGCGAGCACGTGATGAGAGCGCGGCGCAGGGAATGCGAAGGCGACGTGAGCCGGGGCGATCGGACGGCCCGTGGCCACCCGCGCCCGGCCGCACAACACGGCGACGGTGAACTGAAGGCAGAGTTCCTCGGCCCGGTCACCTGGCTCGACGTGCCGGTAGGAGTAGGTGACGTCACGGTCGGTCTCAGCCGTGACCTGCAGCCGGCTGTTCGTGGTCACCAGGTGTATGAAGTCCTGGCTGGTCCGCAGCCCCTCCCTGAGGGTGGGCGCTGTGGCGAACAGGTAGTCGAGCAGGTCCAGCGCGCCGGTCCGGTGACAGCTGGCGATCGTCAGCGGAACGTGCGGATCCTCCAGGGCGTGCTCGACCAGTTCCCACAGCAGCATGGAGTGCTGGGAAGGAAACATCGCCTGGCCCGCCGCCAGGGCCCATCCTGGGAGGCGTGCGTCCCGGGCCAGCTGCCGCGCATCAGCGCCACCGCTCGAAGCCGCTCCGAGCAGGAACCGTGTCAGCACCACCGAATCGTGAACGCCCAGGGCCGGGCCAGGAGCGTTCCCCCGGCCGCTGTCGCCAGGACTTGGCGCGCTTAGCACCACCCTGGCACGTTCCGTGCTTGCCTATGGAGTACGTACGCGGTGATGCTCGCATGGCCGCCACGCCATGGCGGCCGCCATCCAGCGGGGCGGGGCCCGCACACCAGCACGGTGCCTCCCGGAAGGACCTGGAGACGATGAGGTCTCCCAGCTAGCTGACCTGGCGCCGGCGATCAGCGGCGCCCGATCTGGGGTGATATAGGAGCGTAGCTGCTTACTGAACGATCAGCAAGTAACGTGAGGGTGTGATGGTGAAGGACAGGCATGGCACCAGGCAACGGATACTCGACATCGCCCGCGAGCTATTCGCTCGCCAGGGCTATACCGCCACCACGATCGCAGACATCGCCCGCGAGCTGGGAAGCACGACGGCCGCGCTGTATTACCACTTCGGGTCGAAGGCCGACATCTTGGGCGGCCTGCTCGCTGAACCGCTGGCCACCTACACCCGGATCATCGAGAACCTGGACACAGGGCTGCCCGCCCCAGGCGAGCTTCTCGGCGCGTTCATCGACCTCACCGCCGGCACTCGCGAGCTAGCCTCCATTATCGACAGCGACCCCACCGTGCTGGCGATGATCGACGAACGGCTGCCCCGCAAGTCTCGTGAGGTCAGACAGCAAGTCATCATGGCACTCGCCGGGACCCCTCCGTCCCGTGCCGCCCTCATCCGGGCTCATGCGGCCATGGCCGTGACCAAGGCGGCAGCGCTGGCCGCGATGGCGGCAGGCGACGGCAGCCTCACCGAAGCTGATCGCGCCGAGATCCTCGGCGCGGCACTCCGCGCGCTCGGCGCGCAGGAGTAAGCCGCTCAGCGGGTGAGGAACTCGTTCATCGTCTGCACCTGCGAGTGGTCGCTGGTGAAGCCAAGTTCGCTCAGGTGCCAGGCATCTTCGATGGTGCGCAGCAGGGAGTAATGGTTGTCGGGGGTATCGCTGACGAAATGGCGCGGTCCGCTGGGATCGATGACGATCGCGGGCACCAGTCCGCCGCCGTAGAGCCCTCCCGGCCAGGCGGCGTTGATGTCCGGGTCTCCGGCCGGCAGGATGGGCGAGTCGCAGCAGCCGGCCGGGGAGTCCCAGCCACCGTTGGCTGTCACGCCTGTGTAGTCACCCTCATCAGCAACGACGAAGATCGCGCTGTGCCGCGTCCAGGCCGGGCTGGACGTGATCGTGGACACGGCCCCTTGCACGAAGGCGTCCGCGTTTTTCTTCAGCTGGACATCGGCGGGGTCATCGTTGGTGGTGTTGTACGGGCACGGAGTCTCGGGGTAGCCCGCGACAGCTGTGTAGACCCCGCCGTGCATGTCATTGCACTGGTCGGGGCTGATGAACACGAACCGGGGCGCGCCGGGACTGCTGAGATCCGCGGAGAGAGCGGTATAGGGCTTGATGTCCGCCACCCGCGCGGGGTTGTCGCGGATGTCGGTGAACAGCGCGAACGGGTCGTGCTTGGAAGCGTAGAGAGGGTTGCTGCTCGACGGCCAGTAGTCGGTGAGCGGGTCAGCTGCTGGCAGTGCCTGCATGTAGGCACCCCAGGCGATGTGGTGCGCCGCCAGCTCGTCGATCAGGTTGGTGTGGTCGAATCTGTTGGTGGGGTTGTCATTGTTGGTCCACCAGTTTGACCCGCTGATCATGGCGACGTAGTTCGGCTCGCTCGGGTGCGTCACCCCGTAGTAGCTCGCGGCTTCGCCGTACTGCCGCGCGAGCGAGGTGATGTAAGGGGTGTAGGGATCGCCTATCACGCTGTTCAGGGAGTGGTTCTCCAGCATGATCACGAACGCCCGATCCAGCTGGATGCCCTGACCGCCATGGGGCAGCGGGTTGGTCGCTGCGGCGTCGCTGGTCGCAGCCAGGCCCGCGGTGAGCGACGCGGCGACGGCGACGGCTGACACAGCGGCCACGAACCTCGCCCGGCTGATGCTCAGGACCATGCCTACCTCCGGTTCGGGGACGGGACGAGCCTCGGCCACATTTCGGGACATTCGAATCTAACAAGATGGCCATCGCCCGTCCTGCGTCAAGCCTCCGGCCAGAGATCTTCGCCCGGTCAACGCCCAGCGGCCCGGCCACAGCGGAAGTCAGGCCAGGCGTCGCGCAGGTACCAGGCAAACGGTATCCACCAGATGAGGTCATTCGTCACTACGAGGATGACGGTGTCCGCCGGCCAGGCTGCGCCAGCCATGGCCAGCGCGCGGTGCGTCGCGGAAAGCCCGCGACCGCGTAGGCATCCCTCACCGCTGACACGAAGGTCCCCGCAGCCAGTGCGGTCAGCACCAGCCGGTAGGCCAGAGGCACATTCACCGGCTTGAGGCGCAGGTCAGTTGCGGATCTGCCCCAGTCCAGCAGCACCGGAATGAGGTTGGCGATCATTGCCCCGTAGACGATGGCCATGATGGTGTGCGTGGTCCGTTCCCCCGGGAGCAGCCCGCCAAGCGGTTTACGGACCTGATCCTCAACGATGAAGTCGGCCAGTGTGATGCCGATTTCGATGACCAACAGCACGCCGAGCGCGACCGCCCACGCCCCCTGCCAGGCGAACCACGGCAACGTGCCGAACACGGCCACGTAGATCAGGCTGCGACCGGCGTGCAGTTTGAGCTCGGGGCTGAGTCCGGGCAGGCGCGCCGGAAGCTGGCCGCGGATCTCGTGGAAATAAATCGTGTCGAAGGCACCGAGCAGACCCAGCGTACCCAGGAGCCACAATGCGGTCTTCATTCGTCGGCCTCCGTGAAATGTCCGCGGTAAGACACGAGGCCGCCCAGCAGCGGTACCCGCACCGACACCTCGACGTCGAATGCGCCATCGCCGCTCGACCAGGCATGTGCATAAGCCTGCGGAGCAACGAGACCGGGCAACCGGAAGCGCAGCCGGCCGAAGACGACCGCGGCGCCGGCCGGGATGAACCAGATGTCGGACGTCGTGGCGAGGCAACGCATCCTGAGCTCCACCGGACCGATCTGCTCCCCGATCCGCTCGCCGGTACGAACCTGCCGGGTGGCCAGGCTGACGGCACCGAAGGTGCGGATCCACCACTCGTGCGTCGAGGCTCCGTCGACCCGGCGCACGATGCGCAGCCGTGCGGCCTGCCCCGAGGCGGGCGGGGGCAGGCGCATCAGCCGACCCAGAACCCGGATCGGCCTGGACCTTCCGGGGTCCACGTCCAGAACCCCGGCCGCGGTCGCGGAGACAGTCCCGGTGTGAAACCGGTGTACCCAGTCATCAACGTTCGCCATCGTCACCCTCACATGGGTCACCGGTAGGCATTACTTGCGGCGGAAGGCGTCAATCATCGTCGCTGCCGGTATGGCCGCATCGAAAAGCGCTTCGGGGGTGGCGCGATCGGCGTGCAGGTGCGACAGCATCTCCAGCCCGAGATACGCCCCGACAGCTGCGGCGGCCAGTTCGCGTACGGGCACGAGCGTCTCGAACATCTGCCCGCGGATCTGCGCGCGGATCAGTTCCTCGGCCGTCGTCTGCCACAGTTCGCCCTGCTCGCGTACCTGCTCAGCCAGTCGCGGCGAGGATGCTGCCGCGGCGACGAGTTCCTGGACCGCGGCGACGTGACCGCTGGCCTGATCCTCCCGGTACAGCTCCCTCAGCCGGGCCAGGAGTTCGACGGCGCTGCTCACGCCGGCGGTCCGTTCCCGGTAGCGGGCCAGACGCTCCGTGCTGGTGTACTGCGCGGCGGCGACGAAGAGGTCGTCGAGGCTGTCAAAGTGGTAGTAGATGACGCCCGGCGCGAAGCCGCCGGTCGTGGCCACTGCACGAGCGGTGGTCCGGCTGAACCCCTGCCTGGCCAGGGTGGCGATAGCCGCCTCGAGAACTCTTTCGCGGGTTTGCGAACGGCCGGATCCGGCCAGGGGCGCCATCTCAGTCAGCCGCAGTCAGAGCGCTATCGGCCCGGGGCTCAGCGGCCGTTTGAACGTCCGTTCTGAACATACGTTCAGACTAGACGCCCAACCCCGTCCAGGCAACCAGTTCCTCGACTTCCCAGCTGACCGCGGTCAGGCGTCGGCGGGTTGGGCGGTGTCGAGTGCGGCGTCGAGGAGGGCGGCCGCGGCGGCGCGGGCCGCGGCGGCGGCCGAGGGGTCGTGGTCCATGCGGGCCGACAGCCCGCTGCCGTCGTAGAGCAGGTGCAGCTGGCGGGCCAGGGCCTGGGGGTCGGGGACGCCGGCCTGCTCGGCGAGATCGGTGAACAGCGCGCGCACCCAGCCGCGGTAGGCGTCGGCGGCCTGCTCGATCAGGTCGCCGGGATGGGATTCGGCGCTGGCGCTGACGAACGCGCAGCCGTGATAGCCGGGTTCGGTGAACAGTTCGCCCTGGGCCTCGAACACGCCCAGCAGGCGTTCGCGCGGGTTGCCGTAGCGTCCCAGGGCTTGGGTGATGCGCTTGGCGGTGCTCGCGTGGCGGGTCTCCAGGTAGGCGCGGATCAGCTCTTCTTTGCTGCCGAAGGTGTTGTACAGCGAGGCCTTGGCCACGCCCGCCTGCTCGATGACGCGGTCGATGCCGACGGTGTGCACGCCTTCGTCGTAGAACAGCTCGTTGGCGGCGGCGAGCAGGCGCTCGCGCGCCGGCGGCTTGGCCGCGTTCTTCACAGCCATGGTGATGACCACCTTCCTTAGACAGACTTGTCTATTCTATGCCTGGTGCGGGCGGCCGGGGCGCGGCTGGAGCGGGTGCTCAGCAGGCCGAGCAGCGCGAGTGCGGCCAGCAGGATCACGGCGGCACCGTAGTAGCGGGTGGTGCCGGTCAGTCCGCCGCCGTGCACGACCAGGAATCCGGCGGCGACGGCGGGCAGGCCCAGGCCGAGGTAGGAGACGACGTAGAGCAGGGACAGGACTCCGGAGCGCTCGTGCGCGGCGGCCCGGGGCACCACGGTGCGGATGCCACCCTGGAAGCCGCTGCCGAACCCGGCGCCGCTGATCGCGGTACCGGCGAAGAATACGGCCGGGGACTTCACGCTCAGGGCGAGCAGGGTGACGGCGACGCCGGTGATCAGGGCGAGGATTCCGGTGAGCATCACGGTGCGGGCGGCCGCGCCGCGCAGCAGGATGATTGAGATGACGGCGGCCGCGGCGAGCACGAACAGGCTCAGCCCGCCCAGCACCACGTTGCCGGAGCCGGTCAGGCTGTGCACCAGTGCGGGGCCGAGCGCACCGTAGAGCCCGGCCAGCGCCCAGACCGCGAACAGCACGGGGGCGGCGGCCAGTACGGGGGTGCGCAGCGTCCGGGGCAGCCGGATCTCCGGCACCAGGGTGGACAGTGCGCCTGGGGTCCGGGTGACCGTCTCGCGCATGAGGGCGACCCCGGCGGCCTGCACGGTGATCACGCCCAGCAGCGCCAGGTAGATCAGGTGCGTGGGGGCGGGCAGGTAACGCACCGCCAGGCCGGACAGCAGCGCGCCGCTGCCGGTGCCCATCCCGGGGGCGACCGCGTTGGCGAAAGTGCCGCGCTCGCGGTCCACATCCAGCATGCCCGCGCCGATCGCGCCGAGGGCCGCCCCGGTGGACAGGCCCTGGACGACCCGCGCGACCAGCAGCGCGGGAACCCCGCCGGCGGTGGCGAACACCAGCAGCGAGGCGATCTGCACCGCGAGCGCGGCCAGCAGCACCGGGCGGCGCCCGACATGATCGGAGAGCTTGCCGAGGGTGAGCAGCGCCGCGAGCACCGCCACCGCATACACCCCGAACACCACCGTGGTGGTGATCGGGGTGAAGCCCCAGCGGGCCTGGTAGATCGCGTACAGCGGCGTCGGGGCGCTGGACGCGGCCAGCAACGCCACGATCAGCGAGGCCAGCAGGTACATGGCCGGCCGCCCCGTCAGCCGCCACCCCCGGCCCCGGCCGGGCCGGGAGTTTTGCGGCCGCGTCGCGCCGGAGCCGGCCGGGCGGCCCGGAAGCGCCGTGACGTTCCCATCGAACCGGGGAGGGGTGCGGGTCGCCGGCGCGGTGCCTGCGCCCCGGCCGGTGTTGCCAGGATCAGTCATGATCGGTTCCTCGCACTGGTTGAGTAGACGGGTCTGTGCGCTCGATGCTAGACAGACAGGTCTAATCAGTCAAGTGCTTGGCCGAGAACCTCGGCTGGCCCCGGGCGTTCTGGCCGCCCACAGGCTAGATAGTGATCAGGTGTACGGGTCGAGATTGAGCCGCGACTGGGTGAGTTGACGGCGCGAGGTGACGCCGAGCTTCCGGAATACCTTCCGCAGGTGGTAGTCGACGGTGTTAGGGCTGAGATAGAGCTGGGCGGCGATTTCCGCATTGGTCGCGCCTCCTGCGGCCAGCCGGGCCACCCGAGCTTCCTGCGGCGTGAGGTCGTGGCTACGGCGGGCGGCGGCCTGAGCCGGCACGGTTTCTCCGGCTGCCGCCAGCTCCAGGCGTGCTCGTCCCGCGAAGGCTTGCGCCCCCATATCTTCGAAGAGCCGGTGTGCGGTGCGCAGGCTGTCTCGTGCGTCCCGTGGGCGCCTGACACGTCGCAGCCACTCGCCGTAGACGAGGTGGCTCCGGGCCAGGTGGGCGGGCCCCCGGGCGCGGCCGTGCTGGTTTATGGCTTCCTGGTAACCGTCCTCAGCGTCGGTGCCGTCGCCTGCGACGAGAGCCTGGGCTCGGGACAGGAACCCGAGAGTTACCGGGCCAGGATGGGCGCCGGCCAGCATGGCCAGCCGGCCTGCCATGTCCCGGGCGGCGTCGCGGTGGCCAGAGCGCTGGGCTGCCTCTACGAGATCGGGCAGGACGAACTTGACTTGCGAGGTGTCGTCGACGCCGGACGCGAAGCTGGCGTAGGCGGCGTCATAGCGGCCGTGCCCGAGCTCGAGGATGCAGCGTGCATAGTCAGCGAAGACGAGCTGGTATCCCTGGCCCTGGCGGTCGGCCTCGCCGGCCACGGTGTCCAGCAGGGCATAGGCCTGCTCCGGCTGCCCGCGCCACGCCGAGAGGAGCAGCGATCCAAGACTCCAGGGCTGCCCTCTGGCTTCTGCGATGGCGGTCATCTCGACGAAGCACCGCTGCGCTTCAGGCAGATCTCCAGCGAGGAGACCGGATACTCCGGCGTGGCTAAGCGCCAGCAGCAGGGGGACAACTGCCCCCTGCTCCCGGGCAGCAGCTTCCATCCGGCGGGTCAGCTCGTGCAGCCGGAGGTCGTCAGCGAGGATGGTGGCGGCCGCGCAGGCGGCGGCGAGCCACTGGAACATCTCGGGAGGATCCGCGGCCACGCGGCGCACGGCGTCGATCGCGTGCCGGAGTAGCGGCGCGGCCGCGTCCAGGCCATGAAGCTGGAGGGTCGTATCGGCGTCGAGCAATAGATCGCCGACGGTGGCGGTCGTCCCGGGCCTCAGCGGAAGCGCCTGGGCAACGTGGGCCACATCGGTCCGGGTCGTCCCCTCGGGCGCAAGCTGGCCGTTGATCTGGGCCTGGACGGTGGCCTCGACGAGAATGTCGCGGGCCAGCCGGATGTCTACCGGGCCCAGGGTGGTGGCTGCGGCGAGCAGGTCGGAAGTCGCTTTCGCGGGCTGGCGAAGCGCGTGATGAATGCGACCCTGAACCCGCTGGACGAGGCCGAGGTGGCGCTGATCGTCGCGATAGGCGGCGGCTTCGTCGAGCTCGGCCTGCGCCCGGCCCAGGGCCCCGGCGCTGCAGCTCGCCTCCGCCGCGCTGAGCATCCGGCGGGCCCGCGCCGCCTGGTCAGCGCTGAGCGTGCCCGAGCGGTGGAAGAAAGCTGCCGCCGCCGTCCAGCCGCCCCGGCGACGTGCTCGTTCCCCGGCGCGCTCAAGGTCATCAGCCGTGGCCTCGTCCGGGCCCATGGCGGCCTGAGCCTGATGCCATGCTCGCTGGTCTGGCTCAGCCGGGCTCGTGGCTGCCGCGAGGCAGGCGTGAACGCGCTGCCGCTGGGCGAACGAAGCTCCGTAGTACACCGCGGAGCGGATCAGGGGGTGGCGGAAGCGGACGACGTCGCGGATCGTGACCAGTTGCCGCGCCTCAGCGGCCGCGGCTGCCTCGATCGTGAACCCAAGGTCCTGGCCGGCCTGCCACAGGAGGCCGGGGTCACTGGCGGGGTCGGCGGCTGCGGCGAGCAGCAGGAGCTGGGTATCGGCCGGCAGCCCCTGGACCTCCCGGAGGTAACGCTGCTCGAGCTGACGGCCCAGTGGCACCGGCTCGGGCAGCGGCCACTCGCTCGCTAGCTGCCCGGAGGCGAGTTCCTGGCCTATCTCGATGAGGGCCAGGGGATTGCCGCCCGTCTCGGCGACGATCCGCTCGGCCACCAGGCGGTGCAGCTGAGGCCCGGCCGCGGAGGCGAGCAATTCGCAGGCGTCCGTCTCAGCCAGTCCGGCGAGACGGACGTCAGGAAGCCCGTCGAGCAGGCCGGGACGCGGCGCGGGCTCGCGGACGGCGAAGATGATCGCGATGCGGTCGGCGTACAGGCGGCGCGCCACGAACGCGAGGGCGTCGGCGGATTCGCGGTCCAGGCAGTGAGCGTCGTCGACGATGCACAACAGCGGTTTCCCGGAGGCGTGCTCGGCCAGCAGGCCAAGCGAGGCCAGGCTGACGAGAAAGCGATCCGGCGTCCGGCCCTCCTGCATGCCGAAGGCCAGCCGGAGCGCGGTGCGCTGCGGTGCCGGGAGGACATCCAGGCGGCCGAGGCAGGGCCGGAGGAACTGGTGCAGGGCCGCGAAGCTGAGCTCCATTTCGGTCTCGACGCCGTCGATCCGGATGATCTGCAGATCCGTGGCCGCCGCCTGCGCGTAGTCCAGCAGCGCCGTCTTGCCCATGCCTGGCTCGCCCCGGAGCACGAGGACGCCGCTCAGCCCCCGGCGGGCGTCGTCAAGGATCTGGTCGAGGCGGTCGCGTTCCTCACCGCGTCCGAGCAGGCCCTCCACGAGGGCAATCTACTACCGCGGGCGCGCGGGCTGACCTGCCCGGCGACGTGCTACGCGTGGTCGGGGGGCTGACGGACTACGTGCGGCTCGTGATGCCCCGTCGGCGGGCGCAGGAGAACATGAAAGCCACGTGAGCCCGTGGCGTTCGCTAGGCGCCGGACACGCTCGCCCAAGCCGCACAGGAGACAGCAATGCCGATGATCGACGTCTATGCCGCCACAGGAACATTCACCAACAATCATGACCTGGCGCAGCAGCTGGCCGCGGCGGTCATGCGCTGGGAGCAGGTGCCGCACCTCGCGCTGTTCGAGAACAACACTGCCGCCTTCATCCACGATATGGCCCCCGATTCGCAGTCCAACGTCGCCGGAGCCAGCAACTACGTCCGGGTACAGGTGCTCACGCCCGCCGGCGTGCTCGACCGCGACAAGCAGCTGGGCGTGGTCAGGGAACTCACCGACATCGTCGCGGCCCAGGCTCGTGACGCCACGCTCGCCGAGCGGACCTGGGTCCTGATCACTGAGTCCCCCGAGGGTGGGTGGGGCATCAACGGGCACGCCAACACCAGCTCCGACATCGCCGCTGCTGCCCGGCGCGAGCTGGCCGGGAACTAAGCCGGCGCTGGTGGTTAACGACCACGCTACGCGCCAGCGGTGCAGGCTCAGCTTTCGATCGAGCGGCGGCGCCTGGCCCGTGGGGCGCGCGGGTTGTGGTGAAATACCTGGACGTCACCCAGCACAGCGTGACCGTGGATCTTCACCACGAGCCGACTGGTGCCCGCGGCCACTGGCTTGACCATATTCCTGTTGTCGCCGACGATCGCGACACCCGACAGTTCTATGGCCACCCCTTCCGGGACTATGACATCGACGTCGTTGAGGAGTGCATAGGCACGGATCGTGATCTCGTTCGCGGTGATCTTCGCGTCGCGCAGGTCGATGATCACGTCGCCCAGAAAGGCAATCGCGGTGATCTCGTCATCGAGGGGCCGGGGTCCGGCCCGCCGCGAGTCAAACAAGAGGCCGAGCATCACCCGGCGGTGCCTGGCCGGCCCGCGGACCAGATCCATGCCGGGCAGGTCGGCGGTGAGCTGGGCCAGGTTGCCGCGGGTGCTCGCGGTGTACGCCCGGTCCAGCCGCTCGCTGAATTCCTGCAGCGTCAGCCTGCCTTCGCCGACAGCGTCGTTCAGCCGGGCGACGGCGGCCTCCCGCTCGCCGTCCGATGCCCGGATGACCGGCCAGTCGTCGCCTCGGGCCAGGAGCTCTTCATTCCGGTCCGGCTCATCGCGCCGGGCACCGCCGCGAGGTACGGGCATCGGGCCTCCTCGTCGGACCTTTAGTAAAATAGTTTAGCTCGTAAGCTAAGATACACTAGGTATAAGGTAATCGAGTGCCCGAACGAACCGAGACCGACCCCGATGAGCTTGGCCGGCTCATTGGCCGCGAACTCAGCACCGCGGTTGTGCTGTTCCACGAAGCGGTCGGGAAGCGGCTGGGCGTCTCCGGCACGGAGCGCAAACTGCTGGACGTCCTGGACCGCCTAGGTCCCTCGACCGCTGGCGAACTGGCCGCGCACACCGGCCTGACCACTGGGGCGATCACGGGAGTCGTGGATCGTCTCGTCAGGGCGGGATACGCGCGGCGCGAACCTAACCCGCGTGACCGCCGCAGCGTGATCGTCACACTCGTCGCCAGCCCCGCGCTCGAGCGGCTCGGACCGGAGGTGTTCGCACCGCTTGGCCAGGCCATCGCGGACTTCTCCGGGCAGTACCAGCCTGCGGAGCTGGCGAGCATCGCCAGCTACCTGGTCGGCCTGACGGACATCCTGCGTGATCAGACCGTGCACCTGCTGAGCCCGCGGCCCTCCCACGAGCGGGCGCCTGACGAACATCCGGTACCGCCCGCCTCATGGCGCTGATCGCGGCAGTCGCGCTGGTCGTGCTGACCAGCAGGTAGCGGACCCGCAGCCGTGATGCTCACGATCCTGTGACGGCGTTCAGGGCATAGACGTTGCCGTCGTCGCTGCCGACGTAAACGGTGCCGCCAGCCACCGCCGGACTGGACTCGACGGATCCTCCCGTGGTGCGCGTCCACCGGATGTGGCCGGTGGCGGCGTATAGGGCGTACACCCCCCAGTCGCCACTGCCGACGTAGACCGTGCCGCCAGCCACCGCCGGGGTTGAGTCAACGAAGTCTCTGGTGGTGTGCGTCCACCGGATGTGGCCGGTGGCGGCGTTCAGGGCGTACACCTTATGGTCATGGCTGCCGATGTAGACGGTGCCGCCGGTGACCACGGGGTCGGAGGCGACATAGCTTCCGGTGGTGTGGGTCCAGCGGATGTGGCCGGTGGCGGCGTTCAGGGCGTACACGTTGCGGTCGTTGCTGCCGATGTAGACGGTGCCGCCAGCCACCGCTGGACTTGAGATGACGGCGTCTCCGGTTTTGTAGATCCAGCGGATGCGGCCGGTGGCGGCGTACAAGGCATAGATCGTGTTGTGTTTGTTGCCGATGTAGACCGTGCCGCCAGCCACCGCCGGACGTCTATCGACCACACCTCCGGTGTCGTAGGCCCAGCGGATGTGGCCGGTGGCGGCGTTCAGGGCGTACACCTTGCCGTCGTCGCTGCCGATGTAGACGGTGCCAGCGGCGACCTCTGGACTGGATTCGACTTCGCCTCTGGTGGTGTAGGCCCAGCGGATGCGGCCGGTGGCGGCGTCGAGGGCGTACACCCTATGGTCGTCGCTGCCGACGTAGACGGTGCCGCCAGCCACCGCGGGACTGGAGAATACGTAGCCTCCAGTCTTGTACGGCCAGGCGCGGGGTATGCCAAGGGGGCGGCTGACCGCGGTGAGCAGGCCGATGACCGCGACGCCCGCTGCGACGGCGAAGATCACCAGGCGGCGCGGGGTGCTGTGGCCGCGGCGGGACGCGCTGTTGTCTCTGCGCCGACTCGGCACGGGAATCTCTTGAGCGTCCGTGGTGGGACGCCATCGGTCAGTGCTCGCCGCTGGCCATGTCCGAGGGGCGGATGTCTCCGCTGGCGGATGAGGAGAGTGCGTCGCTGGTGGGGTGGCCGACAGGTGTTGCTCGCGCCGCCGCCCCGCCGCGAGGGGGAAAGAAATCTCGCGGACGGCGCAGAGGAAGCAGGCGAGCGCAGCGCACGATGCGGCATAGGTGCCGATCATCGGACCGCTGGACCAGAAGGCGGAATGCGCCGGAGGGCCGTAGAAGGTGCCGGCGAAGCTCAGCAGCGCTAATCCGAAAGCTGCGAAGGTCCCGGCGATCCAGAGCCAAAGGGACTCGTATGAACGTGCCACGCCGGATTAGCCTACCGGGATCGGTTGCCGACCGAAGCAAGATCATCTTCTAGGCGACGGCCACCGGCGCCGGTCATGGGGTTCCAGCTCACCATCACGCGCTGACCCGGCGGCAAACTCCGTATTGATCTCATCGGGTTACATGATCAACTTTTGTGACAACAGGTGACTACCCGGCTACGATGGGTGTATGGGGGCAGAACGAGGCGTACCGCTGGGTGCCGTCGTGGCCGACCAGCACGTCAGAACGACCGGATCGGGCCCCTCGGTCCGGGTCCTGGGCTCGGGGCCGGATGTGGTCAACCCTGACGGTCCGGAGCACCGCCACCGCGCCTGGTGGCCGTACCAGCGCGACCGCGCTACGACCGTGCTGTGGGCCGCGTATGCGCTGATGGGTGCTCTCCTCGTGGGTTATCTGGCCTCCCTGATCGTCCGGGGCCCCGACCGGACTTCGCAGCTGCTCGACGGCTGGGTGGTCGCCGGGTTCGAAATGGCCGCTGCCGTCCTGTGCATCGCCCGTGGACTCACCCGGCGGCCCGGGCGCGCGGTGGCGCTGACCCTCGGCTTCGGCCTGGTCATGTGGTCGCTCGGCGACTTCGCGTTGACGGTCGAGTCACAGGGCGGTGGCACGCCTCCTACACCTTCGCTGGCTGACGTTTTCTACCTCGGCTTCTACCCGCTCGCTTACGTGGCCGCCGTGATCTTCATGCGTGGGGAGGTCAGAAAGCTCGCTACTCCCAGCTGGCTGGATGGTGCCGTCGCGAGCGTCGGCACCGCGTCGGTGTGCGCGGCCTTCGTGTTCGAAAGAGTCCTCCGCCTGACCGGTGGGAATCCCGCCGCGACAGCGACCAACCTGGCGTACCCGATCGGAGACGTGCTGCTGCTCAGCCTGGTCATGGGCGGATCGACGGTGATGTCCGGCAGGCGGAAGGCACCGTGGCTCCTCATGGCCACGGGAATCGCCATCAACGCCGCCGGTGACACCGCCAACCTCTTCGGGACATCATTCGGGGCGTCCCGGCTGGGCTTCATTTTCGACGCGATCGCCTGGCCGACGTCTTTGCTTCTGCTGTCGATGTCGGTCTGGCTGCGGCCGCGCCCCTCGAACCCACGGACCCTCCGGAAGCCAGCGCTGTTCGTCATCCCGGGGCTCAGCGCCGCGTGCGCGCTGGCCGTCCTCTTCGTCGGGAACCTGCACGCAACGAGCCGGCTCGCGCTCGGCCTGGCGACGGCCACGCTCCTGCTGGTCGGCGTCCGGCTGGTCATGTCCGTGCGCGGGATGAGGTCCCTCAGCCAGGAACGCCGCGACCAGTCGGTGACCGATGAGCTCACTGGTCTTGGCAACCGCCGCTGCCTGCACATTGTCCTCGACGCATTCTTCGCGGATTACGACGTAACGGCGGCGCAGCCGCGATCCGTTGCCTTCCTCTTCCTGGACCTCAACCATTTCAAGGAGATCAACGACACCTTCGGCCATCCCGTCGGCGACAAGCTCCTCAGGCAGCTGGGCCCGCGTCTGTCCGCTTGCCTGCGCGAGGCCGACCTGCCTATCCGGCTCGGGGGTGACGAGTTTGTCGTCGTGCTCGTGGACGGAGACGCCGACTATGCCACGGCGGTCGCCCAGCGACTGACGGACCGGCTGGCCGAACCCTTCGTCCTTGACACGGTGCGGGTCCATATCAGCGCGAGCATCGGCATCGCGCTTGCGCCCATTCATGCCACCGATGCGGCAGGCCTCCTGTGGTGCGCGGATGTCGCGATGTACCGGGCCAAGCTGGCCGGCACTCCGTTCGCGATCTACCAGCCGGACCTCGACAAGAGCGGGAACCGGCTGCTGCTACTGGATGAATTGCGCACAGCGATCGACGAACGTCAGCTCGTGCTGCACTACCAGCCCCAGCTCGATCTGCGGACCGGCGAGATCGTCGCCGTCGAGAGCCTGCTCCGCTGGGCTCATCCCAGACTAGGCATCGTCCCACCCCTTGAGTTCCTTTCCCTGGCCGAGGAAGCCGGCCTCATGGGATCGATCACGACTCTTGTGCTCACCGACGCCCTCGCGCAGTGTGCGGCCTGGAGAAGCGCCGGAAGGCTCCTGTCGGTCTCGGTCAACATCTCACCGACGAACCTTCTCGACCCGCGGTTCACGGATCTGGTCCGCGATCTCCTCGAGACCCATCAGCTGCCCACCGAGGCCCTCGTCCTGGAAATCACCGAGACCAGCGTCATCTCTCACTTTGATCGATCCCAAAGCGTCATCCAGGAACTCCGGGACCATGGCATCGTGGTGTCGATCGACGACTTCGGCGCCGGCTTCACCTCACTCGCTCACCTCAGCAGCCTGGCGGTGAAGGAACTCAAACTCGACCGGATCTTCATCGCCGCGCTCAGCAACGGCGACACTGGACGTGCCCTCGACCTCGTTCGCGCGACCATCAACCTCGGCCACGCCCTTGATCTGCGCATCGTGGCCGAGGGAATCGAGGACTATGCCACCCTGGAGTTGCTGTCCGACCTTGGCTGTGACCTCGGTCAGGGGAATTTCATCAGCGAGCCCCAGCCGGCCGGTCTCCTCACGTTCGTACCAAAGCTGGCCGGCTCGCAACCCGCGGCAAACGTCAGGTAAAGATGGTCATGACGTCCGCTCGTCACTGATTCCCGACCGAGAAGCTGCCGTGCAGCGGCAGGTCGGCCAGCGCCGAGGAGTCACGGCTCCTCAGCCGGTCGGCAGCGTCCAGTGCTGGTTGGCGGCGCCCGTGCAGGACCAGATCTGAAGCCGGGCACCGGGGGTGGTCGAGGCGCTGGTGTCGTCCAGGCACTTGCCTGACTGCGGGTTGTACAGCGCGCCGCCGGATTGCGGCTGCCAGACCTGGGCGCCGGTTCCGTTGCAGGTGTAGAGGTCGACCAGCGTGCCGTTGGCGGTCCCGCCCCCGGTGATGTCGAGGCACTTGCTCATGGCCTGCACCGTGCCGTTCGGGTCCACCGTCCACTGCTGAGCGCTGGTGCCGTTGCAGGTGTACAGGTCGGCAGCGGCCCCGTCGGCCGCGCCGCCCCCGGTGACATCCAGGCACATGCTGCTGTAGCCGCCGAGCTGGCCCGTCGAGCTGAGGCTGGTGCCGCTCTGCGTGCCGCTCCAGGTGAAGGTCGCGGCGGTCCGGGCGGGCAGTGTGTAGGTGAACGACTCACCGCCCCAGTTGACGGTGACCGGCTGGGCCGCGCCGGTCTCGTTGTAGGTGACGAGGGCCTTGGAGCCGTCCGGGTTGAGCCACGCCACGTTGGGCACGGCGGGATTCGCGGTCGAGGCGATGCGGTAGGCGCCGGGCTTGACGAACTTGGTGAGCTGGCCCATGTCGTAATACTCGACCGTGTAGCTGACCTGGCCGCTCTGGCTGTCGCCGTTGTGCACCGTGATCAGGCCGGTGCAGGTGCCGCAGCCGCCGTTGTGCGGACCCATGTTCTGGTCAACGGCCAGGCTCCACTTCACCACGCTCTGGCCCCAGTTGCGGGTGTAGTCGATGATGTTGCTCATGTCCTCGTTCTGCTGATTGGCGATCCAGGTGCCACCGGAGTGCTCGGTGTCGAAGGAGCCGATTGCCGGGTACTGGTTGTGCACGGTGCTCTGCTCCGCCGCGCTACCCTCGTCGTAGCCGTGCCAGGCCACCCCACCGAACAGCGGGTCATTGCGGACCGTCGCATCGGTCACCGCTGGCCCGCCGTAGCTGGCGTAGTTGCTCCAGTTCCAGTCCAGTGCGAGAACCTTGGTGGACAATCCGGCGGCGTGGAAGGCGGGGAGCAGGTCGTTGGCGGTGAAGTAGTCAAGGCCGGAGCCGTTCCAGGCCATCGTCGGGTAGTTCGCCCCGGAACAGCAGCCTGGCTCGTTCTGTGCGGAGACGTAGTCCACGTGCACGCCCTGCGCCTGATAGGCCTGGATGGTCTTGACGTAGTACTGGGCGTAGGCCGCGTAGTACTGCGACTGTAGAAAACCCTGGTCAGTGAAGCTGCCGTTGTCCTTCATCCAGGCCGGCGCGCTCCAGGGCACCATCATCAGCTTCAGGTTCGGGTTGAGCTGCTCGGCCTGCTTGGTGAGCGGCAGGATGTCGGTCAGGTCGTGGCCGATGGAGAAATTGGCCAGCGACGGGTCAGTCTGGCCGGCGGCCATGTCGTCGTAGGAGTAGTTGTAGCGGGCCAGGTCGGAGGCGCCCATCGGGTTCCGCAGGAAGTCCAGGCCGATGCCGCTGGTGGGGCTGAACAGCGCGTTCATCACCTGGCTGCGCGCGGCGGCGCTGATCGCGCCGCTGCTGCCGAGCAGGTAGCCGGCGGTGTCGGTCATCGAGGCGCCCCCGCCGGTGAACTGCTGGTAGCGGGTGCGCTCGTCGACGGTGATGACCTGCCCAGAGTTGGCGTGGCCTGAGCTGAACGTGACCGGTGACTGCTGCTGCAGGCCTGCGACCACGTTCCGCCCGGCCGAGTCGCTGGTGGTCGTCAGCGTGATGCCGACGCTCTCGCCAGCCGCGAACGCCGGCTGGGCCCAGAGCGCGCCCCCGGCGACGAGCCCGATGCTCGCTAACAGGCAGCCAAATCGCCGGAGGCGTCGTTTGCCAGAGGAGAGGGTCTGCACGGCGGCCATGACGACATTGCCTTTCGAACGGGATGCGCGGCTCACATCGGGCTAGAGGCCTCACCGGTGGGGTGCGGCACGGTCACCGCTGGGCCAGCCTCCGGAGGGCTGGTGAGCAACCGTAATGGCTGTTTCCCGCTCAGGAACAACTTAAATCACGGCTTGATTTAACTAATGAAGCAGGCCACCTGTCAAGGGCTAGCGGTCCTGCTTGGGCTCCAGCCGGCTGAGAATGTGCCTGGGGGTGGCCAGCGTGTGGTGGCAGATGGCCTCGACGAACGCGGCGGTGATCGGGTCCGGCCGCACGCGGGTGTAGGCCGACAGCATGCGCTGCACCGGCGGATCGGGGCGGCGCAGCACGCCGTCGAAGGCCGGCGGGACGACATTGCCGGGCAAGAGGGTGATGCCCAGGCCCGCGTGAGCGAGGTTCAGTGCGGACGGGCCCTGTTCGGTCCGCACCGCGGCACGTGGCGCGAAGCCCGCGTTGGCACAGGCGGCCTCCAGGACGTCGGCCAGGCCGCTCGGGGGAGTGAAGTGAACCCAGTCGCGGTCGGCCAGGTCAGCGAGGGTTACTGTCGTCTGGGTCCCTGGCAGCTGCGCCCCGGGTGCTGCCGCTACGACGAACTCCTCGGCCCCGATTTCGCGTACGGGCCCGTCCCAGACGGGTGGAGTGGGGCCGACGGCCACGTCGGCCTGCCCGGCTTCCATGGCGGCGATCAGGTCGTTGGTGTGCCGGAACTCCACCAGCCGTACCTGCACGTCCGGGTACCTGCGGCGCCAGGTGCGCAGCGCGGCCGGCAGCACGCCGACGCTGATCGAGTACAGCGTCCCGACGTGCAGTTCTCCGGCGTCGACGCCGGAGGCGCGCATCGCCGAGGTGGACGCCCGCTCGGCGTGCGCCAGGCTGGCCCGCGCGTGCGGGAGCGCGGTGCGGCCCGCGGGGGTCAGGCGCACCCCGCGGGGCAGCCGCTCGAGCAGCGGTCCGCGCAATTGCCGCTCGAGCGCCTGGATCTGGGCCGAAAGCCCCGGCTGGCTGACATGCAGGCGGACGGCGGCCGCGGTGAACGAGCCCTCGTCCACCACAGCGACGAAGTATTCGAGTTGGCGAAGAGATACAGACATAAACACAGATTATCCTTCTTAGAAGATCTATTTGTTGGACATATGTCACCGACGGCGGCAGGCTTCTGCCATGACTTCTTCCCACGCCACGTACCCACCGGCGCAGTTCGTCCCGGACCCGTACGCCTACCTGCCAAAGGTGCCCTCGTTCCAGCTCACCAGCAGCTCGGTCACGAACGGGCATCCCCTGCCCGCTGAGCAGTTGTCGAAGATGTTCGGGGTGCCCGGCGGCCAGGACATCTCACCGGAGTTGTCATGGTC
>JAWWPY010000288.1:0-4404 GCA_033854735.1 Streptosporangiaceae bacterium
AGATCGTCGCCGCAGGCGGCGAAGCGGTGGCCAATCACGACGATGTGGCCGATTTAGAGGCGGCGGGGGGCCTGGTGGCGCAGGCGGTGGAGACCTACGGGCAGCTTGACGTGCTGGTCAACAACGCCGGCATCCTGCGCGATGCTTTCCTGCATCGCATGACCGAGGACGAGTGGGATCTGGTCCTGCGCGTGCATCTGAAGGGGCACTTCTGCACCCTGCGCCAGGCCACCGAGCATTGGCGAGCCCGGTCGAAGGCGGGCGAGGAGGTCAAGGGCGCGGTGGTCAACACCACCTCGGCTTCAGGCACGTACCTGGCCAATCCCGGTCAGGCCAACTACGGCGCGGCCAAGGCGGCGATCGCCGCGCTGACGCTGGTCGCGGCGGCTGAGCTCAGCCGGATCGGGGTGCGCGTCAACGGGATCGCCCCCGCCGCGCGGACGCGGCTGACCGAGGACGTCCCCGGCATGGTCGGCGAGCTGATGAAGAAGCCGGAGAGCCCGGATGCCTTCGACACCTTCGATCCGGCACACGTCTCGCCGCTGGTGGCGTTCCTCGCCCGTGGGGACTGCACCATCACCGGCCGGCTGTTCGCCGTGCAGGGCGGCGCTATCTCCGAGCTCCAGGGCTGGCAGGCCGGCGAGACGTTCAGCACCGACGGCCCCTGGACCCAGGAGATCCTCGAGCGCCAGCTCGGTGGCGCGGGCGTGGCTGCTTGAGATGACCCGGGCGGCGACGGTCGAGGCCGTGGGCGGCCTGCGCAGGACGGTCGGCGGGCAACCCCGGCTGGGGGATCTTCCGCTCTCGACGCAGGCGCTGATCCGGGGATCGATCGGCTTTGACCTCGTGCTCCGAACCGCGGTGGCCTCACTGGTTGCGGTCCCGGCGAGCCTGTCGGCCACCCGTCCCGAGACGCGTCGCCAGCTGGACCACCTTGCCTTCTACCGGGAGCTCGCCGCCGCTCGGGATCCGGGAGCCGCGTTTGCCGCTCCGCCGCCGGGCGTGGCGGTGGACGTGCTGGCTGCACCGCGCGGATCGTTCAAGGCCCCCGGCGGCCAAGTGCGGATGCTGCGCTTCGAGAGTCCCTACCAGGTGATGAATCCCGAGGCGGGGGCCGACTACTCCCGCCACCGGGAGAACCGGCTGGCCTGGGCGCAACACTGGAGCCACGACGACGGGCCGCGGCCCACACTCGCGGTCATTCACGGCTTCGGCGCGTCGCCGTACTGGCTGAACAGCATGTTCTTCTCGCTCCCCTGGCTCTACGGCCAGGGCTACGACGTGCTCATGTACCTGCTTCCGTTTCACGGCGTTCGCCAGGCGCGGGCGGCGTTCAGCGGCTGGGGACTGTTCGCCCACGGCATCGCTCATTTCGTCGAGGCGATGGGCCACGCAGTGCACGACTTTCGTGTGTTCATGGACCACCTGTTCGCCGACGGGGTGCCGCAGATCGCGCTCACCGGCCTGTCGCTCGGCGGCTGCGTCTCAGCGCTGCTGGCAGCGGTCGAGGAGCGCCTCGCGCTCGTGGTCCCGAACGCCCCTGTGGTCAACGTGGCCAAGCTCGCGCGGCAGTGGTTCCCCGCCAATCTCGCGCTGGCTGGTGGGCTGCGGCTGGGCGGCCTGGACTGGGGTGAGCTGGAGGAGACGCTGGCCGTGGTCTCGCCGCTGAATTACCCGCCACTCGTACCCCACGGGCGGCGGATGATCATCGGTGGCCTCGGCGACCGTCTGGCGCCGCCCGAGCAGGCGGACTGGCTGTGGGAGCATTGGGAGCGACCGCGGCTGCACTGGTTCCCGGGCAACCACGTACTGCACGCCGGACGCGGGGTCTACCTCAAGGAGATGCTGGCGTTCATGCGCGAGGTGGACTTCAGGTGAGCCCGGCGCGGCGCGGCGCATATCCCGCCCGGCATCTCCCTCTTTTGATGTATGCTGCGCGCCGGGCACGGATAGGCGTGCTCGCGCACCGGGGTTTTTCAAAACTGACGTAGGGGGTTTTCATGTTGCAGCGCAAGCTGCTCGCAGGTGTCACAACGCTCAGTCTCGTGGCCGGGGGAAGTGCCGTGGCGGTGGCTGCGGGGAGTGCACCCAAGCACACGACGATCAATGCTGTGACGTCGTTCAAAGTCAAGATCAATCGGTACATCCAGGACGGGGTCCGCTGGCAGAAGGACGTCTATGACGTCAAGTCCGGCGGCACCATCACGGTCGTCAACCTGGCCTCTTCTGACGGCCCGCACACGTTCAGCGTGGTCAAGAAGAGCGATCTGCCGAGGACGGCCAAGCAGATCAACAACTGCAAGATCTGCCATACGATTGCGGCCGAGCACGGGGCCGACCCGAACTCGCCGGCGCCGCCGAAGTTCTTCTTCGTCGAGAACGGGGTCGGCAGCCTCACGCCGCCGAACGTCGATCGGCCGGGTGATTCCGCCTTCGTTGCGCCGACGCAGAAGGCGAAGGTAACGCTCCACGTCACCGCGAAGGCGGGAACGACGCTGTACTTCATGTGCGCCGTCCATCCGTGGATGCAGGCAAAGCTCATCGTCCAGAAGTAAGCGGGCGTTGGCTTTGTTGCGAGGTTTGGCGAGGGCCCTGGCGTGTGCCGGGGCCCTCGCTCTCCTTACCGCGGCGGGTGCGCGGGCACAGGTCCGTGACTACTGGGTCGCGGCGGTTCCGACGTGGTGGAACATCGTGCCCAACGGCCATGACGCGATCACCGGGATGGTGGTGGCCCCGGGCGACTCGATCATCCACACCGTCGTTTACGAGCGATTCACCGCGCACTGGCGCCGGCCCCTGGCCAATGCGCCGGCCTCGAGTGCCGACGGCCTGGTGATTCCTGGCCCGCTGCTGCGTGCCCGAGTGGGCGACCGGCTGCGCGTCCACTTCAAGAACATGGACACACTCCGTCGCGTTCCCCACTCGATGCATTTTCACGGTGTCCACTACACGCCGAGCTCAGACGGCGCCTACATCCCCGGCTTCTCGGGCGGTGACGCCAAGGTGATGCCGGGACACACCTGGACCTACCGCCTGACCGCGGGCCCAGACTCCGCCGGCGTCTGGCCCTACCACGATCATTCGCCTTCGATGGAGCAGTCGATCGACGGGGGCATGTTCGGGATGCTCTCGATCCTCGGGCGCCACGATCGCCCCCCGGACCGGGAGTTCGAGGTCGTGTTCTCGCAGTTCGGGAGCTTCATGGCGATCGATGGCCGGGCGTTCGTCGGGAACACGCCGATCTTCCGCGCCAAGGTCGGCCAGCTTGTGCAGTGGGACGTGATGGCGATGGGCTCGGACTTCCACACCTTCCACGTTCACGGCCACCGCTGGATCGGTCCTGGTGGCGTGCCCACCGATACGCAGACCGTCGGACCGGCTGAGACCTTTCGCCTGCGCTGGCGGGAGGACGCCCCCGGTACGTGGCTATACCACTGCCACGTCGAGGCTCACATGATGGCCGGGATGACGGGGCTCTATCGAGTCTCTCGCCGATGAGGCACCGGTTTGTCCCGGCATCGCTCGCCGCGGCCGTTGCCATGGCAACGGCGGTGGCCCTGGGCGCCGCGCCGGCCAGTGCCGGACCAACCACGCAGCCGGTCACGATCGAGTTTCAAGCGTTCGCGCCCTCGCAGCTGGATGCACTCCCGGGTGACACCGTGCAATGGTCGAACCCGAGTGTCAGGACTCACACGGTGACCGCCGATGACGGGTCGTTCGATTCCGGAGAACTGGCCAGCGGCAGCGGCTTCGCCCACGCATTTGGCGCCCCTGGGGTCTACCTGTACCACTGCACCATCCATCCCGGCATGTTCGGCGAGGTCGACGTACGCCGCGTGACCCTCGATTCGCTTTCGGCCGGGCCGGTGCCCACCGGGCAGCGGCTGACGTTCACCGGACGCAGCGCGGACGGCTCCGCCGCCGTGACTGTGCAGCAGGCCATACCGGGTGGCTACCGCACCGTCGCCTCGGCCACGCCGACGGCCGACGGGCGGTGGAGCGCCACGGTAGCCGCGACTTCGACCGCGGATTACCGGGCCAGCAGCGGCAATGACGCCAGCGAAACGCGAAGGCTGCTCGTCGTGAGCCGGCGCGCGGTCGTGCGCGTGACGCGCCAGGGAGTTGCCGTGACGGTCACCCCACCTGACGCCGGCGCGAGCGTCGTGCTCGAGCTGTTCCTGCGCGAGCGCTTCGGCTGGTGGCCGGTGGAGCGCGCGCGACTCGACTATCTGTCGCGGGCGGAATTCCACGTCCGTGGCCCGGCCCGCGCCCGGGTGACGTTGGTTGACCGTGACGGTTTGACGCCGCTGTCCACGAGTCGCGTCGTGCGCCTGCGCCGTACGCGCTGATCCGTCCGGGAGCGTGTGTTCCGGGGCGCGCGCGAATACCGTGCGCCATGCGGCC
>JAWWPY010000289.1:0-4072 GCA_033854735.1 Streptosporangiaceae bacterium
GCTCTATGACCGCGACCCGGTCATCGCTGGATATCCGGCCGCCTTTATGGCTGGCTCCAAGCCCGGCACCCTGCCGGTCGGCGCTCCCGCCCCCGGGCGCTCGCTCACCCGCGCGCCGCCGCTTCGACCGGGGGCGGTCCGGCACCGGGCTCTCACCCTTGCGCAAGCGGTTGCGGACGTCCCGCGCGGTCTCCGGGGATATACCTGCCTCCCGGGCGACTTGCCGCAAGGACAGCTGGGGATTACTGAGGAATAGCTCGGAGGCGACCACGCGGCCTGCTCCGCGGTTGACCGGCCGGAGCCGGCCATCCCGGCCCAGTCTGGCGTCCGCCTGGCCAGGGTCCTCGCTCTTTCTCCGGATCTCGGCTACCGTTCTCGCGGCCACGCCGGAAACCTGGGCAATCATCCGGTCCGCCCAGTGCGGGTGCGATTCGATAATGCGCACCACGGCCGCTTTCCGGTCAGTCAGCGGTAGCGGCAGACCATGTGATACATTGGCCTTGACTGCGAGCACGAAAGCATCCGCGTCGTTACCATCAAAGAATCGGACAGCAATGCGGTCCTGGCCTTTGAGCCGGGCGGCCCGGATGCGGTGCATTCCGTCGATGACCCGCATGGTCTTCCGGTGCACGATGATAGGCGGCAGCCTGGACTGGGCAGCGGCCAGGGTCTGCACGTGCTCGAGGCTCTCACCGGACAGCCTCGGAGTCTCGCTCACCACCAGTGACTCTATGGGCACTTCTTCCGCACCCTCAGACAGCCATTCATACTGCCCCAGCCCAGGGGCCAGCGAGTCGCTGACCGGGGAACCAGCGGAAATCTCCCCCTCATCGCCGGAACCGCCGGCCTGATGGCCACCCTCGCCCGCCGCTGGCTGCGCCGTCACCGCAGGCCTGGGCACCGACCGGGCTTGGGAAATGGGCATGTGCCGCTCAGACATTGCTCCCCGTTTACATTGGCGCGTCCCGTTAGCTCGCATACAGAACCAATCCTGCAAGCCCGGCCGTTACTTGTCCACCCGGGCTACTGGCCAAACTTCGCAGGAAGGGTCTCTCACAATGGCTGCGAAGCTGGTTGGCAGAGCCCGTTATTCGGCATCGTCGTCTCTATTGACGAGCCGCTCGCTGGCGCGCGCTGATTCAGGCAGGACCTGCCTCCCGGAAATCCTGGCGGCCGAGCGGCCGCGCTGGCTTCTCCCGGGTCACCCCCGCAACGTCCTGTTTGCCGCGCTCTCCCTGGTCGAGGCAGGGATATGGTCCACCCTTCATGGCCATGCCGCTCCTGGTCCGCCACCGCCGAACGCGGTGCGGATGTCTAGGGCCAAGGATCCCCTGGCCCGGTTTCGTCCCGGTTACGCCAATCATGGACACCCCGGACCGGGGACAACTCTGTTACCTGCCGGCCAGCAGCACGCCCGGCCGGGCGGGGTGGTGGAGCCTAATGGCGGGCCGGCCCGCCAGCCGCCGTTCCGCAGCCGCTACGCAGGCTGGCGTTCCGGCATCCCGACCGCCTGCATCCAGCCGGTGATATTCGGATGAATTATCGCTTCATAATGGCCGCCACGGCCCGGCGCTCACCGGCTGCGACCTTTAGAAGTTGCTGGCGGCGGGCTATCGGAGCTGACTGGCGCTGTTGGGCCGTCAGGGGGTGGCCGGTCTCACGGGCCTGGCACCCGGCGTTCGACTTGCCGGCGCGATCACCAGCACACTGGGACTTCCGGGTCACCGCCAGCGCCCGGGATGTCACGGTCTACGATATCTATAGATCGTGACAACCGAGGAGGTCAGATGGCCGTGTACTCCATCTGGGAATCGCACTTCCCACCGGACGCCGGCGTGGAAGGCCGGGCGGTGACCGAGCGCATCTGGCGGGACATGCTGAACTTCGAGGGCTACCTCGGACATGAACTGCTGCAGGACCTCGACGACCCTGGTCACCTGCTGGTGGTGAGCCGCTGGGCCAGCCGGGCATGCGCCGACCAGGTGCTCGCCGAGTACGCCGATAGCCCGAACGCGGCCGAGGCCAATCGCCTCGTGACCAGCCCGAGGCGCCGGTTCGTCGCCGCCGCGCTCACGGCATGAACCCGTCGGTGCTGGTCACGCTGGCCAACCTCCAGCGGCGACGGCGCAGGGACACCGAACCCCGGGCTCCGTTTGCGGATGCGCGCCGGGCGAGCCAGGCCCTGGCCGGCGAGGGGGTGGCGATCGGCCGCCTGACCCAGGACGCCCTCCCGGCCCTGGCCCGGCTCGCGGACGCGGTCTCCGAACTCGCGGATGACCTCGCCCTCCGGCGCCCACTGCCGCGCCGCGCCGTCGGCGTCCTCAATGAGCTGGCGTCCGGCAGTACCGCGACGATCCACCTGGAGGTGAGGGACGCTGCCGTGCAGAGCTCCACCGACTGGCGCGACGCTGAACCCGCCGCCGGCCTGGCGCGGCGGGTCATCGAGGAACTGGGGAGCACCGATCTGAGCCGCCTGCTCCAGTGCCAGAGAAACGAGTGTGACCTGGTCTTCTTCGACACGACCCGGTCGAGGACCCAGCGATGGCACGCGGAGGACCCTTGCGGCTGGCTGGAGCGCCAGCGCCGGCGGCGGCGCGCATGACCGCACAGCCTCCGGCCGCGAAGCCCTCACCGTGGCCCGGTTCCGGGACGCCGGCTGCGTCCCGGAACGCTACTCGGGGCAGGGGCCGGTGGACGACCTGACGATCAGGGAGGTGGGCATCAGGATCTGCTTGGCTGGCGCGGGAGTACCGCTGGCGAGCTGGTCGAGCAGGAGGCGGGCCGCTTCCCGGCCGATGTCGTACTGCGGGATGCGGACGGTGGTGAGGGCCGGGCGCCACCACTCCACGAAGGGCATGTCGTTGTAGCCGACGATGGACAGACTGGCGGGGCAGGGGCGGGCGGCTTGCTGGGCGGCGGCGTAGCAGCCCAGCGCCATCAGGTCGTTGCCGGCCAGGATGGCCGTGGTGGCTGGGGTCTCGGTGAGGACCGCCTGGGCGGCGTCCTTGGCGTCGGCGGCGGTGAGGGCGTGGCAGTGGCGCACGATCAGCCGTCCCGGGTCGAGCCCGAGGCCGTCAGCGGCGGAGCGGAAGGCGTCGGCCCGGTTCCGCACCACCGACAGGTTAGGTGGCCCGGTGAGATGGGCGATCACCCGGTGGCCGAGCCCGGCCAGGTGCGCCACGGCGGCGCGGATGCCCGCGCGGTCGTCGCTGCTGACCGACGGCAGCGCCAGGTCGGCTGTCTCGCGGTTGACCAGGATGACCGGGTCGCCCGCGGACGTGAGCCGGGCGACCGTCGTCCCGTCCAGGGTCGCCGAGGCCACGATGTACCCGTCGCAGCGGCGGCCCTGCAGCGCGTCGACGCGATCGCGTTCCCGGGCGGGGTCGTTGCCGGTGTTCGCCAGCAGCGCCACGTACCCGGCGTCGGCGAGCACGTCTTCGATGCCCTGGACAATCGGCGGGAAGACGGGGTTGGCAAGGTCCGGGACGACCACGCCGATCACCGCACTGCGACGCGCGCGCAGGGTCCGGGCTACGGGATCAGGGACGTACCCGAGGCGCCTGGCCGCCGAGCGGACCCGCTCGGCGGTGGGAGGGGAGATCCGGCCTTCGCGCCGCGGGTCGAGCGCCCGCGACGCGGTGCCCGGGTGCACCCCGGCCAGCTCCGCGACGTCCCGGATTGTCGGCCGACGAGCCATGAGCCGAGGCTACTTCGAGTGGCAACCGATTGCCAGTCTCGCCGCCGATGTCTTGACATGTGCGGCAGCGGGGAGCCAGAGTAGATGGCAATCGGTTGCCAGGAGGTTTCCATGCCCCGTATCAGCTACGTCGACCCGAGCACGGTCACGGATCCCGGGCTCGCGGCGCTCCTTGAGGAGTCCCGGACGTACGGCACCCCGCGGCTGGAGAGCCAGGCCATCCGGGCCCACGTGCCGGCCGTCCTGCGGACCTTCGCAGCGTCCTGGCAGCAGGTGTTCCGCGAGGGCGTCCTCGATCACCGGATCAAGGAACTCGCGCGCGTGTATGTCGCGAAATCGCTTGAGTGCGGGTACTGCGCCGGCCAGCGGTCCCAC
>JAWWPY010000290.1:0-3906 GCA_033854735.1 Streptosporangiaceae bacterium
GGCCGCGTCGCCCCCCTGGACCGGGACGAACAGCGTCGTCTCGCTCCGTTCCAGCTCGTAGAAGTCGGGAGGGTAGAGCGCACCGGGCGGCCCAGCCGGGGCCAGCCCGGTAGCGGCCATGGCGGCCGACAGGTCCTCCAGCGCCGCCTCCGCCCAGCCGGCCATCTCGGCTGCGTCGACGATGCCCTCGATGGCGAGGGCGGTCACGGCCGGGATCGTCCGCAGTTCCACGGCCGGCCGCACCGGGCCGGCCAGCAGCGCCCGCAGCGCGCGCACCGACGACTGGGTCTGCATGAGCTGGCGCTCCATCCGGTCCAGGTGCGCGGTGATCTCCTGGTTCCTCGCCCCGACGTCCGGAGCCGTCAGCACCGCCCTGATCTGGTCCAGCGGCATGGTCAGGTCCCGTAGCCGGCGGATGACCTGGGCCGCGGGCACCTGGCTGGTGTCGTAGGAGCGGTACCCGCTGAATGGGTCGATGGTGGCGGGCTCGAGCAGACCGAGATCGTGGTAATGCCGCAGCGTCTTGATGCTCAGGTGCGTCATCCGGGAGAAGACACCGATGGTGACGAGAGTACCCATGCCTCTGGTCCTACCTCTGCTGTCGCGGGATGGTCAACGTGAGCGCCGCGACCGCGAGCAGCAGGCCGCCCATCTCGGCCAGGCTCCACCCGAACGCGTGCGGGTAGCCCTGGGCCAGCAGACCGTAGAACACGACCCCGGTCACGGCGACGCCGATGGCGTTGCCCACCTGCTGCGCGGTGGACAGCGCACCTGAGACCGACCCTGCGGTCTGGGCGTCCGCGTGAGCCAGGACCGTCGTGGTGAGCGGCGTGATGCACAGTCCCTGCCCGGCCCCCAGGACGAGCAGGCCGGGGACCAGCGCCAGCAGCGGGCCGCTGGTACCCCAGTGCCAGACCGCCAGCCCCAGCAAGCCATCGCCCAGGGCGCTGACCACGGCGCCGATCACGATCACCCGGCGGCCGAACCGCATGGTGAGCCCCGGGGCGCGGAAGGAGGTCACCAGGTAGCCGGCGGCCAGGACGGCGAACATCCCGCCCGCCGGGAGCGGTCCCAGGCCCCGGCCCTGCTGGAGGAACAGCGCGATCACCAGGTAGCTCGCCGCCTGCTGGCACCAGAACAGGACCTGGACCGCGAGGCCGGCCCGCAAGGCGGTGATCCTGAAGATCCGCGGGTCGAGCAGTGGCTCCCCGCCCCGGCGCGCGGTCGCGCGCAGCCAGGCGGCGAACCCCGCCAGGAGGACGGGCGCGGCGGCCAGGCAGGCCCAGGACCAGGCGGGCCAGCCCTGCTGGCGGCCGAGCGACAGCGGCAGCACCACCGCGACCAGGGCCGCGCTCAGCAGGGCGGCGCCCCCGAGGTCCAGCCGGCCGGCCCGGTCAGCCCTCGACTCGGGGACGATCCGGGGGGCAGCGGCCAGCGCCAGCAGCCCGACCGGCACATTGATCCAGAAGATGGCCCGCCAGCCGAGCCCCGCGACGTTCGCGTCGATCAGCAGGCCGCCGAGAAGCTGCCCGCCGGCGGCGGCCACGCCCATGACGACCCCGTAGATGCTGATCGCTCGCACCCGGTCGCGGCCGGTGTAGGTCATGCCGAGAATCGACAGGACGTTCGGGGCCATGAGCGCGGCCCCGATTCCCTGGGCCAGCCGTCCCGCGATCAGGAAGGCCGGATCAGGGGCGAGGGCGCACACCACGGAGGTGGCCACGAACACGGCCAGCCCGATCGAGAAGCACCGCCGCCGGCCGTAGTGGTCGCCGAGGCGGCCGCCGCAGACCAGGAACGAGGCTGAGGTGAGGCCGAAGCCGGCCACCACCCATTCGATGGCGCCCGGCCCGGCGCCCAGGTCGCGCTGGATGGAGGGCAGCGCCACGTCCACGACGAAGAAGTCCAGGACGATGACGAACGTTCCGCACAAGATGACGGCGAGCGGCGCCCACTTGGCCAAGGACGCGGGAGTGTCCGCGCCAGTACTGGTTCTCCGGCTCATGATGGTCATGCAGCGAGCCTGGAGTCTCCCATGACAGGAGGGTCAAGCCGGAACGAGCCAGCCCGCGCTTCCGGCCGCGGCGGGACGCGGGCCGTGCCTGTGCCACTCAGACGGTGATGACGACCTTGCCGCGTACCTGGCCGGCTTCGAGGTAACGCAGGGCCTGGGGAACCTGGTCCAGCGGGTAGGTCGCGCCGATGCTCGGCGTTACCGTGCCTGCCTCGATGAGGCCGGTGAGCCGGTCCAGGTCAGTGGACCGCTGCCGGGGGGTGAACATGGTCAGCCGCTGGCGCAGGAACGGTGACAGGGCCAGCGCCCGGAACTGGCGGCCCATGCCGGTCCAGTTACCGCCGTCCTCCCCGCCCGCGATGACGGCCGTCCCGGTGGGCGTGAGCGCACGGCGCAGCCGGGACAGGCTGGGGTTGCCGGCGATGTCGATGATCAGGTCGTAGCGGCGGGTGCCGTCGGCGAAGTCGTCCTGGGTGTAGTCGAGGACGTGGCTGGCGCCGAGAGAGCGGACCAGGTCCATCTTCGAGGTACTGCAAACGCCGGTGACCTCCGCCCCGAACGCCCTGGCCAGTTGGACCGCGTAACTGCCGACGCCGCCGGACGCCCCGGTGATCAGCACTTTCTGCCCGCTGGTGACATGGCCGGCGTCGGTCAGGGCCAGCAGGGCGGTGACGGCGGACACCGGCACCGCCGCAGCCTGCTCGAAGCTAGCGTTGGCCGGCTTGGCGGCGAGCTTGCTTTCGCGGGCGGCAGCGTATTCGGCGAAGCTGCCCCGGCTGAACCCGAACACTTCATCACCGACCGAGAACCTCGTCACTTCCGGGCCGGCCGCGACGACAGTGCCGGCCACGTCAAGCCCGGGCACCGGGTTCCGCGGCCCGCGCAGGCCGACCACCATACGGAGCAGATACGGCCGGCCCGCCATCAGATGCCAGGTCCCCCGGTCGAGTCCAGCCGCATGCACCCGCAGCAGCACCTCGGTACCGCCGATCGCGGGCCGGGGGATCCGCGCGGACCGCAGGACGCCGGCGGAGCCGTACCCGTGCTGCACGATCGCCCGCATCGTGCTGCCCGCCGTCACCGGCCGGGCCGCCTCGCTGCTCGCCGCCGCAGGCTGCCGTTCAGATGTCATGACCGCTTCTTCCCGGGCCGGTGCGTACGACCCGCCTGGCCGTACTTAGTACGTCACGGTACAGTACTAAGTACGAAAACGCGATGGGCAGGGAGTGGCATGACGCAATCGGTGAGCGAGAGCCCGGCGGAGCGTGTTCCGCTCAGCCGGGAACGGGTGCTTCGGGGTGCCGTCGCGGTCGCCGACGCGGCGGGCATCGGGGCACTGACGATGCGCTCTCTCGCCAGTGAGCTCGGCGTCAAGCCGATGTCGCTCTACCACTACGTCGCCGGCAAGGACGAGATCCTGGATGGCATCGTCGATCTGGTCTTCAGCGAGATCGAGCTACCGGCGGCCGACGGCGACTGGCGGTCGCAGATGCGCCGCCGGGCGATCTCCGCCCGTCTTGCGCTCCGGCGCCACCCGTGGGCGATCGGGCTCATGGAGTCGCGGGCCAACCCCGGTCCGGCCACGCTGCGCCACCACGACGCCACCCTGGGCACCCTGCGCACCGCGGGGTTCTCCGTGGCCATGACCGCCCACGCGTATGCCCTGCTCGACAGCTACATCTACGGATTCGCGCTGCAGGAGGCCGCGCTGCCCTTCAACTCGGAGACCGTCACCGAGGCCACTGAGGCGATCATGGGGGTATTCGCCGGCGAGTACCCCTACCTGACCGAGATCGCGACCGAGCACGTCCTCCGGCCCGGCTACGACTTCGGCGACGAGTTCGAGGTGGGGCTCACCGTCATCCTCGACGCCCTCAGCAGGTCCATCCCTG
>JAWWPY010000291.1:0-3064 GCA_033854735.1 Streptosporangiaceae bacterium
ACACGCGGTCCGGCGACCTCGAGGGCCTGGCCGTGGACCGGGTGCTGTCCGGCCGCGGGCTGGATGAGCTGCGCGCCGCCATGCGGACCGCCGAAGAGCAGATGTCCGACGGGCAGCCCGCCCGGCGTGACGCCGCGGTCCGCCGCTACGGCCAGCTGGAAGAACGGCTCTCGCTGCTCGGCGGCTACGCGGCGGAGGCGGAGGCCGCGTCGATCGCTTCCAGCCTGGGACTTCCTGACCTGGTGCTGGCCCAGCCGCTGGCCACCCTGTCCGGCGGTCAGCGGCGCCGGGTGGAGCTGGCCCGGATCCTGTTCGCGGACGCGCAGACGCTGCTGCTGGACGAGCCCACCAACCACCTGGACGCCGACTCGGTCTCCTGGCTCCGCGATCACCTGAGGGCGTTCCGCGGCGGCCTCGTGGTCATCAGCCACGACACTGCCCTGCTCGACGCCGTGGTCAACAAGGTCTTCCACCTCGACGCGGACACCGCCACGCTCGAGGCGTACAACGTCGGCTGGCAGGTCTACCTGAAGCAGCGCGAGACGGACGCGCGGCGGCGCCGTCGCGAGCACGCCAACGCATCCCGGGAGGCGGCGTCGCTGCAAGCCCAGGCGGACAAGATGCGGGCCAAGGCGACCAAGGCCAGGGCGGCCCAGAGCATGCAGAAGCGGGCGGAACGGCTGCTCGCCGGGGTCGCCGCCGAGCGGGCCCCGCAGCGGGTCGCGCGGCTGCGGTTCCCCGACCCGGCGCCCTGCGGGCGCGTGCCGCTGACCGCGGCGGACCTGTCCAAGTCCTACGGCTCGCTGGAGGTCTTCACCGACGTCGACGTGGCGGTGGACCGGGGGGCGCGGATCGTGGTGCTCGGCCTGAACGGGGCGGGCAAGACCACCTTGCTTCGGCTGCTGTCCGGCATCGAGAAGCCGGATACCGGGGAGGTCGTCCCGGGGCACGGGCTCCGGCTCGGCTACTACGCTCAGGAGCACGAGACCCTGGACACCGGGCGCACCGTGCTGGAGAACATGCGCACGGCCGCGCCGCACCTGGTCGACGCGGAGCAGCGGCGCATCCTGGGCTCGTTCCTGTTCTCCGGCGACGCGGTGGCCAAGCCGGCCGGGGTGCTCTCCGGCGGGGAGAAGACCCGCCTCGCGCTGGCCCTCCTGGTCGTCTCCGGCGCCAACGTGCTGCTGCTGGACGAGCCGACCAACAACCTCGACCCGGCCAGCCGGGAGGAAATCCTCGGCGCGCTGCGCCGCTACCAGGGGGCCATCGTGCTGGTCACGCACGATGAGGGCGCGGTCGAGGCATTGGCGCCGGAGAAGGTCATCCTGCTTCCCGACGGCGTGGAAGACACCTGGAATGAGGGCCTCGCGGACCTGGTCGCCCTAGCGTGACGGGCAACCTGGGAGTGATCAAAAAAGAAGTGATCACTTACCTGGATGTGGGTAGCCGATCCCGTCCCGATGCGTGATCATGGCGGGAGACGTAACGCAGCGGTCACTTCAGTTCACGGGAGGTACGCGTGACCGAGACCCTCAAGAAAGGCACCAGGGTCACCGGTGCCGACCGCACCAAGCTGGCGTCGGATCTGAAGAAGAGGTACGACGCGGGGGAGAGCATCCGGTCGCTGGCCGCGGCCACCGGCCGGTCCTACGGGTTCGTGCACCGCATCCTGTCCGAGAACGGGGTCTCGCTGCGTGGCCGCGGTGGCGCGACGCGCGGCAAGGCGCGCGCGAAGCGCTGAGGAGGACATGACCGCCGGGCTGCCCGATCTCGCGCGCGCCGGGCTGCGGTTCGATGTCGGCGCGCCGGCCCCCGGCGCAGCCACGATCACGCTCGACCGGAGCCAGCGGCGCAACGCGATGACGCCCGGCATGTGGCACGGGCTGGCGCAGATCGGCCAGGCGCTGCCGCCTGACGTGCGGGTCGTGGTGGTCCAGGGCGCGGGTCCATCGTTTTCCGCCGGGATAGACCTGCGCCTGTTCACCCCGGAAGGCGTCCCCGGTGAGGTCCTGGTCGGAGCCGCCGATCCCGGCTTCGAGGAGTGGATCGCGTCTGTCCAGGCCGGGTTCACCTGGCTTCGCGACCCGGCCATCGTCTCGGTGGCCGCCGTGCGCGGGCACGCCATCGGGGCGGGCTTCCAGCTCGCGCTGTCCTGCGACCTGCGGGTGCTGGCCGACGACGCCCAGCTATGCATGAAGGAGCCCGCGCTGGGCCTCGTGCCTGACCTGACCGGGACCAAACCGCTGGTCGACATCGTCGGCCTGCCCCGGGCGCTCGAGCTGTGCCTGACCAGCCGCACCGTGGGCGCCGACGAGGCGGCCGCGCTGCGCCTGGCCGAGCTGGTGGTGCCGGGGGCGGAACTGAACGGCGCGGTCGCTGACCTGGTCGCGGCGCTGCTCGCGGTGGAGCCCGCGGTAGCCCGGGCCACCAAGGAACTACTGCAGCAGGCCCCGGGTCATACCCTGGAGCAGCAGTCCGCCGCGGAACGCCGGGCGCAGGCCGCGCTGCAGCGCTCCCGCCTGGAAGCCCTCTCCTGAGGTCCCTCGTTCGCCCTTAGCAGAGGCGGGAAGATCCCAGGCGGCAGGGAGGTTGCCCCGCTCATGTACGGATCGAGCTGGCAAGCCATGCGCTCGTTCTACCGCGACTCCGACGTCACCCGGCAGCGGGTGAAGCCGGGCACCGTCCGCAGGATCATGACCTACGCCCGGCCCTACCGCTGGGAACTTGTGCTGTTCCTGGGCATGAACGCGCTCGCCGCGGTGGCCGTGGTCGCGGTGCCGCTGCTCCTGAAGACCCTCATCGACCAGGGCATCCTGGCCCGGAACACCGGCGTGGTCATCGCGGTCGCCGCGGTCGTGGGGGGTCTCGCGCGGGCCAGCGCGATACTGTCGTTCGCCCAGCGCTGGTACTCCGCCAGGATCGGCGAAGGGCTGATCTATGACCTGCGCACCGAGGTATTCGGGCACGTGCAGCGGCAGCCGATCGCCTTCTTCACCCGGGCCCAGACCGGGTCCCTGGTCAGCCGCCTGAACAGTGACGTCATCGGTGCGCAGCAGGCGCTCAC
>JAWWPY010000292.1:0-2748 GCA_033854735.1 Streptosporangiaceae bacterium
TAACTTCTGCTGCTGCCGCCGGCCGCTGTCTCAGCTGGCCGCTGTCTCTGCTGGCCGCTGTCTCAGTTGGCGCTGTCCGCGGCCGCCAGCCGGTCACGCCACCGGCTGAGGTCGCCGGCCGATCCGCCGGTCACCCCGGAAACGGCCAATACAATCGATTTCCGCAGGTACCCGTGCTGGGCGTGACTAGGAACGCACGACCGGTCGCGCCTGGTAGTGGCCTGGCTCAGCTGATCCGGTGTCCGTGCTGGCGGGCGATCACATCCAGCACCTCGGTGGCCCGGGTCTTGTCGCCGCGCAGCGCGTGCAGTTCGGCCGGGGGCAGCCGGGTGGCCAGGGTCCAGGGATTGCGTTCGCGCCGCCCGTCGACCTTGGTGAGCCGGTAGAACACCTGGCCGTCAGCACGCATGATCCATTCCCAGGACATCACCGCAAGCTCGCTGGCGGAACTGCTGCTGACCTGGGCGATGACCTTCGGGGACAGTAATGCCATGTGCGTAGCCCTCTCGCCGGGTGAGCCCTGTGTCGGTGGAGTCCCGTTTCCTGGGCCGCTCACGTTGCCGTGGTTCGGACCGAGGCTACTCCGCCATCGTGCAAAGGATTGCAGAACCCGGCCGGGGTGTCACGAACATCACAGTCAGCCGCCTGCCAACGGCGGTGCCCGGGCGCCGCAGGGAACCGCGGGGTGTCCCCTGCGGCGCGCCGGGACCTTCTATCGGCGCCGCGCCGCGGGCTCCAGGGCCGGGCTGACCCACCCGCCGTCGGCGGGGTTGAGGTTGACGCCGGGCGGCACGATCTTGTCGATCTGGTCCAGCACGTCGCCGGGCAGCTCGACGTCGGCCGCGGCCAGCTGGGACTCCAGGTGCTCCATGGTCCGCGGGCCGATGATCGCCGCGGTCACGGCCGGATGGCGCAGCACGAACGCGATAGCCAGCTGGATCAGGGTCAGCCCGGACTGCCCGGCCAGCTCCGCGAGCTGCTCGGCGGCGCCGAGCTTGCGCTGGTTCTCCGGCATCGACATGTCGAAACGGTTGGCCAGCCGCTGCCGCGCGTAGGACATGGGCCCGGTCACGTCGGCGTCCTTGCGGTAGCGCCCGGACAGCCAGCCGCCGGCCAGCGGGCTGTACGGGATCACGCCCATCCCGTACCGCTGGCAGGTGGGCAGCACCTCGGCCTCGACCCCGCGGGTGAGGATCGAGTACGGCGGCCGCTCGGACCTGAACTGTTCCCGGCCGCGGTCCCGCGCGGTCCACTGGGCCTGCACGATCGCGGAGGCCGGGAATGTCGAGTGGCCGATGGAGCGGACCTTCCCCGCGCGCACCAGGTCGGTGAGGGCGCCGAGCGTCTCATCGATATCGGTGTCCGGGTCGGGGCGGTGGATCTGGTACAGGTCGATCCAGTCGGTGCCCAGCCGGCGCAGCGAGTCCTCGACCTCGCGCATGATCCAGCGCCGCGAGTTGCCCTGGTGGTTGGGGTCGTCGTCCATCGGGCTGTGCACCTTCGTGGCCAGGACCACCTCGTCGCGGCGGCCCGCCAGCGCCATTCCCACGATTTCCTCGGACTCGCCGCGGGAGTAGACGTCGGCGGTGTCGATGAAGTTGATCCCGGCGTCCAGCGCGCGGTGGATGATCCGGATGCTCTCGTCGTGATCCTTGGTCCCCCAGTCGCCGAACATCATGGCCCCGAGGCACAGCTTGCTGACCGAGACGCCGGTGCGTCCCAGACGCCGTTGCTCCATTGTGCTTGCTCCTCATTCGGACGCGGGAACCCCGGAGGTTACGGGGATGATCGTTACGTGGTGGGTCACTGCATGGGCGGCTCGTCATATTCAGCGTCGGTGACCAGGTCGCCCCACTCGGTCTCCGGGCCACCGCCCTCCGGGCCCTCCCACATGGCCAGGTGGGTCATGAAGTGGTCGGGGGCCGCGCCGTGCCAGTGCCATTCACCGGGCGGGGTGTGAACCGTGTCGCCCGGCCGGATCTCGACCACGTCGCCGCCGCGGGACTGGATCCGCCCGATGCCCTCGGTGACGTGCACCGTCTGCCCGACCGCGTGCGTGTGCCATGCATTGCGGGCCCCGGGCGCGAAACGCACCACGTTGACCCGCATCCGGGACGGCGCCTGGCCCGCCGCGATCACGTCGAACCAGGCGTCCCCGGTGAACATCTCCGCCGGGGCCTTCACGGTGGGCTGCTGCTTCACTCTCTCCAACGGTCTTCTCCTTGCTGGTGTCCGCCGGCGGCCCGGGAAGTCGTGGCCGGGGCCGCCCCCGTGGTTGAAGTCGCCCTGGTTAAGGGCGCCGTAGTTAGGGGCGCCGTTGCTCAGGGGCGGATGAGGACCTTCAGCGCCTGCCGCCCGGACATCGCACGGTAGCCGTCCGGCACTTCGTCCAGCCCGATGGTGCGGTCGAACACCCGGCCCGGCTGGAGGGAGCCGTCGAGGATGCCGGGCATCAGTTCCTCGATGTAAGCCCGGGCCGGGGCCACGCCGCCGGTCAGGGTGATGTTGCGGAAGAACGCGACGAAGTCCATCGGAACGTCGGTGTACTGCGGCGCGCCGACCCGGCTCACCGTGCCGCCACTGCGCACGACGGCGAGCGCCGTCTCCAGAGCGGGGAGCAGGCCGACGCATTCGAGCACGGTGTGGGTGCCGTCGCCTCCGGTGAGCTCGCGGACCCGCTCGATGCCTTCCTCCCCGCGCTCGGCCACGACGTCGATGGCGCCGAACTCACGACCGAGCTCGGTCCGC
>JAWWPY010000293.1:0-11162 GCA_033854735.1 Streptosporangiaceae bacterium
ACGCGGGGCGGCGGCTAGGCGTTAACGTAGCGTGCCGCGCCGTTTGTCTGACCGGGTCAGGCGATTCCTGCAGAAGCCGGGCACCGCCGACCTGGGTCGCTACCGGGCTCTCCTGCCCGAGATCGCGGAACGGGAGCGGCGCCTGGCCGTCTTGACCGACCGCGAGCTCACCGAGGCGGCGGCCGAGTTCACCGCGGCCGCGCCCGGGCTCACCGCGCCTGCGGACCGGGCGGCCGGCGACGCGGATATCTGCGCGCTGGGCCGCGAGGCCGCCCAGCGGGCGCTGGGTGAGCGGCCCTACGATGTCCAGCTGCTCGGCACCCTGGCCATGCTGGCCGGGCAGGTGGCCGAGATGGCCACCGGTGAGGGGAAGACCCTGGCCGGCGCGCTGGCCGCCGCCGGGTACGCGCTGCGCGGCCGGTCGGTGCAGGTCATGTCGGTCAACGACTACCTCGCCCGGCGCGACGCCGAGTGGATGGGCCCGCTCTACGATCTGCTCGGAGTGAGCGTGGGCTGGATCGGCCAGGCGTCTACGCCCGAGCAGCGGCGTCGCTGCTACGCCGCGCAGGTCAGCTACGCGTCGGTGAGCGAGATCGGCTTCGACGTGCTCCGCGACCGGTTCGTTACCGACCCGGCCGATCTGGTCGCGGGCGACCCGGACGTGGTCCTGATCGACGAGGCGGACTCGGTCCTGGTGGACGAGGCCATGGTTCCGCTGGTGCTGGCGGGCGCGGCGGAGCAGGGGGACCCGGACCGGGAGATGGCGGAACTCGTCCGGGGGCTGCGCCGCGGCGTGGACTACGAGATCGACGAGGACGGCCGTACCGTGCACCTCACGGCCGCGGGCGCGCGGAGCGCCGAACGAGCGCTGGGCGGGATCAACCTCTACACCTCGGACCACGTTGACACGCTCACCCGGGTCAACGTCGCGCTTTACGCGCACGCCCTGCTCCGGCGCGACGTCGACTACATCGTGGCGGCCGGCCGGATCCACCTCGTCAGCGAATCCCGCGGCCGGGTGGCCAGGCTGCAGCGCTGGCCGGACGGCCTGCACGCGGCGGTCGAGGCCAAGGAGGGGCTGACCGCCAGCGAGAGCGGCGAGGTCCTGGACAGCCTCACCATCCAGTCCCTGGTCGGGCGATACCCGACGGTCTGCGGCATGACCGGTACCGCGGTGCCGGTGGGCGAGCAGCTTCGTGAGTTCTACGGGCTGGAGATCGCGGTGCTCCCGCCGAACCGGCCCTGCGTGCGCGTGGACGAGCCGGACCGGCTGTACCTGACGGTCGAGGCGAAAGAGGAGGCGGTCGTCGGCCAGGTGGCCGCGTCGCACGCCACAGGGCGGCCGATCCTGCTCGGCACCCTTGACGTGGCGGAATCCGAGCGGCTGGCCCACAAGCTCGGCCGGGTCGGCCTGACCTGCACCGTCCTGAACGCCAAGAACGACGCCGAGGAGGCCGCGATCGTCGCGGAGGCGGGCGCCCTGCGCGCGATCACGGTATCGACTCAGATGGCCGGCCGCGGCACCGACATCCGGCTCGGCGGCACCGCGGGCGAGCCCGGCCCGGTCGCAGAACTCGGCGGGCTGCAGGTGATCGGCACCGGCCGGCACGCGAGCAGCCGCCTGGACCAGCAACTGCGCGGGCGAGCCGGGCGCCAGGGCGACCCCGGTGGATCGGTCCTTTTCACCAGCCTGGACGACGCGCTGGTGACGCAGTATGCCCCGGAGGGGGCGCCGCCAGCGCCGATCGGGGCGGGTGGCCGGATCCATGACCCCGGCCCGCAGGCCACGGTGGACCATGCCCAGCGGGTAGCCGAGGGCGTCGGCCTGGAGATCCACCGGAACACCTGGCGCTACACCAAGCCCGTCGAAGATCAGCGCCGGATCGTCATGGAGCGGCGGGAGAGGGTGCTGCGGACCGACGCGGCGCTGCGGGCTCTGGCCAGCAGCGCCCCCGAGCGGGTGGCGGAGCTGAGCGCCAGCTGGGACGAAGAGGTCCTCGTGCGCGCCGCGCGGCAGATCACCTTGTGGCACCTCGACCGGTGCTGGGCCGAGCACCTGGCCCGGGTGGCCGACGTCCGTGAAGGCATCCACCTGCGGGCGCTCGGCCGCGGCCTCGGCCCGCTGGATGAGTTCTATAAGGAGCTGACCCGTCTTTTCGCGCCCCTGCTCGGCGAGGTCGCCGCCCGGTCGGCTGAATCCTTCCGGGCCGTGGCGGTCACCGCGCAGGGAGCCGATCTCGAGGCGGCCGGGCTGAAGCGGCCCACCGCGACCTGGACCTATCTGGTCCAGGACAACCCGTTCGGCACAGATCTCGACCGGGCCATCCGCGGCCTGGGGCGCCTGCTGCGCAAGGCGCCGAGGACAGGTTCCTGAGCCGGCGGCAGCCCAGCGGGCCGGGTCGGCCCGGTCCGGCCTGGTCGGTCGCGGCGTGCCCGGCCGTCCCGGTCAGCTGGTGTGGCAGTGTTGGAGGACGCCGCGACAGTGCCTTAATTCAAAGTTCGCGTTATTCAAAACTACCCTCAGTGGCCACCGTGGACCTGAACTGCACCGACCGCTCACCCGGACCCTACGGGCCCGGGTTCGACAGCCGGTTTTGAATAACGCTCAGTGAGCCGGGAGAGGACGCGTATGGATACGCCGCACGTGTGGGTAGCCAGGGCCGACGGCAGCGACATCGTCCGCGCCGAGTCGATCGTAGGGGTGGGCGTTGATCTGCACGGAAACATCACGGCGCGGGTAGCAGGCGGAGACGGGGCATCGGTGACGCTCGTGGTGTCCGGCACGAAGCATGTTCCGGACGGCTTTCACCGCGAGCTGATCCGGATCCTGGCCGAACTGTCCGACGCTGCTGGAGCCTTCATCGTGCGGCCGGTTTTTGACGAGCCGCACGGCTGGCGATGGGTCAACGAGCCGCTGTAGCGACGCGGCGGCCCTCAGCCGCTCTTCAGGCCGCGGCCGCGCCGCTGGCTGCGAGGGATGAGCGGGTGATTTCCACAGCGCTGCGGCACGACTCGTGGCCGCCCAGGAAGCCGTGGACGAGCTGCCCGTAGTCCCGCTCGCCCTGGGTGAGCAGAACACTGTCCCCGCATCCGCCGCATCGAAGGAGTGTCGCGTCGACGAGCCCGCGGACGGCCCGGAACGCACCGATACCGGCGCGCGCTGACGGTGCTGCGGGGGGCATGAAGGCAGGGGGCATGGCTGCACGTTATACCAGCATCAGAAAACAAGCAATCTATTTCTAGAATCTGATAGACTACCGAGCGTGCCGAAGTGGACCTTCCTGACCAACCATGCGCAGGTGCTGCTGTGCGTCGCGGGCGACCCGGCCGCGCGGCTGCGCGATATCGCGGTGAGCGCGGGCATCACGGAACGCAGTGCCTATGGCATCATCAGCGACCTCACCGAGGCCGGCTACGTCGTCAAGCACAAGGACGGCCGGCGCAACAAATACCAGATCCAGGCCCATCTTCCGCTGCCCGAAGCCGCCATCCGGGAACGTACTGTCGGGGAACTTCTGAACCTCCTCGTAGGCACTGAAACCGGACCACAGGAAACTGCTGAGTGGCACCGCTGAGGCCAGTGCGGCGATACCCGGAGCGCACGCTTGCGCCATGGTGCTAAAGTTAGCTTTGGTTGTAGTCGAAATTCGTGTACGTGTTACAGCGCCTGCGGAATTCTGACGGCGGGCGTCGTGGATGCTCAAGTCCAGCCTTCGAAAGGCAGGCGGTCGCAACAGCCCGGGACACACGTCCGTGTGCCCCGAAGATCGTCGTAGCAGGAGAAAGTACATGGCTCAGGGCACCGTGAAGTGGTTCAACGCCGACAAGGGGTACGGCTTCATCGCCCCGGACGACGGCACTGCCGACGTCTTCGTTCACCACTCCGCCATCCAGACTGACGGATTCCGCAGTCTGTCGGAGAACCAGCGGGTCGAGTTCACCGCCGGCCAGGGCCCGAAGGGGCCGCAGGCCGAACAGGTTCGCCCAGTCTGACCAGTCCGCCCACCCGGGTACATCGTTGCCCGGGTGGGCGACTGCAGGTGGCACAGTTCTTACCAAAAAATAACGCGCCCGCATTGCCTGGTGGCTCACCCTATGCACCGGTCACTACGGCGGGTAATCTAAAGGAAGTTGCTCCGGACCCCGGCGGCATCCGCGAAGTTGAGCGGTGCGTAGGGCCGGAGTTTTTTCATGCACTGAAGCGGCCAGCACTGACTGGTACCAACGTTGTCAGAAAAGAAGGGTGAAAAGCCGCACGACGACCGCTTTCCATCTCGGCAGTAAAGGGATCACTATGCCTGCTTCGCGCACGGCCGCCGACTATGACGGCACGCAGCCGTTCCCGGGCAGCGACGTCGCTCCCCGCACCACCGCCGGGCGGGTGCAGGCGGGCGTGACCCTGGCGATCGTCGGCGTGCCGTTCGCCGGACTGGCCGCCGCCGTCTACCTGGCGTGGGGTCACGGCGTTGGCCTCGCCGACGTCCTGCTCGCGCTCGCCTTCTACGCGATCACTGGCCTCGGCGTGACGGTCGGCTTCCACCGGCTGCTGACCCACCGGGCCTTCACCGCCGTCCCGGCGCTCCGGGTGACGCTCGCCATCATGGCCTCCATGGCTTTCGAGGGCGATGTCATCGGCTGGGTGGCCGCGCACCGCCGTCATCACGCCTTCACCGACCGGCCGGGCGACCCGCATTCTCCCTACCGGTACGGGACCAGCCTGACCGGGCAGCTGCGCGGGCTGGCCGATGCCCACGTGGGCTGGCTGCTGCGCCACGACCCCACCCCGCCTGCGCGGTACGCCCCGGACATCATGGCCGACCCCGCCATGCGGGTGATCTCCAGGGCCTTCCCCGCCCTGTGCGCTCTCTCGCTGGCCCTGCCGTTCGCCGCGGGGTGGGCGATCGGCGGCACCTGGCACGCGGCCGTGGCCGCCCTGCTGTGGGCCGGGCTCGTCCGTATCGCCCTGCTTCAGCACGTCACGTGGAGCGTCAACTCTCTGTGCCACGTGTTCGGGAACCGTCCCTTCATCACCCGCAGCCATGATCGCGCCACCAATCTGTGGCCGCTCGCCCTGCTGTCATTCGGCGAGAGCTGGCACAACATGCACCATTCCGACCCGGCCTGCGCCCGGCACGGCGCCGATCCCGGTCAGGTTGACATCTCCGCCGAGGTCATCCGGATCTTCGAGCACTGGGGCTGGGTCAGCGACGTGCACTGGCCCACCGCCGACCGCCTCGACAAGCATCGCCGTGGCCAGGACCCTGATCAGCCAGCACGGGACGAGCCAGCACGGGACGAGCCAGCGCGGGACGAGCCAGCAGAGGACCGGCCGCAGCGGGCCCTCCAGTCGGCCGGACGCTGAGCCGGGCCCGGGACCGTCGCGGGCACCGGCCGTGCCAATGCCAGCAGGAAGGTCCGCCCGCATCTGGAACCTGGTGGCCACCGCCGCCGCCGGCCGGGGCGGGGCCGTGTCCGCCGTGGACGTGTGCGCGGCATCCCTGGCTCCGGTGCAGGTCACGGGGGCGGGCCTGACGGCCGCGGTCCGGGCCGGGTCAGGTCATCTCATGTGCGCGACCGATGAGGTCAGCGAGCGGCTCGCCGAGCTCCAGCTGACCCTCGGCGAAGGGCCGACCCCGGATGCGGCCGCGGCCGCCGGGCCAGTGCTCGCCTCAGACCTGGCCGCCGCCGACATCGAGATCCGCTGGCTCAGTTTCGCGCCCGCGGCCCGCCAGGCCGGCGCCTCGGCGGTCTTCGCGTTCCCGCTGCACATTGGGGCGATCCGGGTCGGGGTGCTGGAAATGTACCGAACGGAGCCCGGTCCGCTGAGCGCCGATCAGCTGGGCGATGCCCTGGTGTTCGCCGATACGGCGGCGGTGTTGCTGCTGGAGAGCAAGGACTGGGCCCGGGGAGCGGCCGGGCCGGTGGCCGGTCCCAGTGGGCAGCCCCCGTATCTCGCGTTGCACCGCGCTGAGATCGACCAGGCCACCGGGATGCTCACCGAGCAACTCGGGGTCGGCATCGAGGAGGCATTCGTGCGGCTGCGTGCGTACTCTTATGCTCAGGAGCGGCGGCTCACCGACGTGGCCCACGACATCGTGGCCCGCCGGCTGCGTCTGGCGCCCGACCCGGACGTGCCCGTTGACGGAGCGAGATGAACGACCGATGGCCACCATACCCGCAGCCTGGTTCGTGCATCGGCATCCCTCTATGACTGCGAGCAGGTGAGTGGGATGGATGGACGACTTCTGTCGGAGACATTCGTTGAACTGGCCGACACCATGGTCGCTGGCTTCGACGTCATCGATTTCCTGCACATGCTCACCGACCGCAGCGCGCAGCTGCTGGACGTGTCCGCGGCCGGCCTGCTGCTCGCTGACCCGCGCGGGGAGTTGCGCGTGGTGGCGGCGTCCAGCGAGCAGGCGCGGCTGCTGGAACTGTTCCAGATCCAGAACGACCAGGGCCCCTGCCTGGACTGCTTCCACACCGGGAAGCCCGTCGCCGTGGCCGACCTGAGAACTGCGGCGCGGCGCTGGCCGCGTTTTGTCCCGGCCGCCCAGGAGTCGGGATTCGTCTCGGTGCACGCATTGCCGATGCGCCTGCGCCAGCAGATCATCGGCGCGCTGAACCTCTTCCGCGCCACCCCGGGGCGCTTCAATCAGGAGGACATGCGAGTCGCCCAGGCGCTGGCCGACGTCGCCACCATCAGCCTGCTCAACGAGCGCAGCATGCGCCGTAGCGAAACCCTCAACGAGCAGCTGCAGACCGCCCTGAACAGCCGGGTCACCATCGAGCAGGCCAAGGGCAAGCTCGCGGAGCGGCTGCACCTGGACATGGACCAGGCGTTCAACGTGCTGCGACGGTATGCCCGGACCCGCAACATCAGGCTGTCTGACCTGGCCCGGGCCTTCGTGGAGGGCTCAGAGACCTTCCCCGGGCTCATCGACCCGCCCAGCCACAAACCGGCCGGCTGACGCCAGCCGGCCGACCGTATTGAGGTAGCGGAGGGCCTGGGCGTAGGAACCCACCAGGCTGGTCTCGCAGTACGGCAGTTCCTGCTGCTGGCAGAAGGCGGCGACCAGGCTCTGCGCGTGCCGCAGGTTGGGCCGGGGCATGGAGGGGAACAAGTGGTGCTCGATCTGGTAGTTCAGGCCGCCGAGCGCGAAGTCGGTGAGCCAGCCGCCGCGCACGTTGCGGGAGGTGAGTACCTGGCGCCGCAGGAAGTCGGTCTGGTCGTCGGCGTCCAGGATGGGCATGCCCTTGTGATTGGGCGCGAATGAGGAGCCCAGGTACAGGCCGAACAGGCCCTGCTGGACCAGGATGAACACCACCGCCTTGACCGGCGAGAGGACCAGGAACACCACGGCGAGGTAGCCCGCGACATGGATCGTGAGCAGCGTCGCCTCCCAGGCCCGGTAGCGGGCGGCGCGGCTGGTCAGCGCGCGGATGCCGGACGCGTGCAGGCTGACCGCTTCCAGCAGCAGCATCGGGAAGAACAGGTAGGCCTGGAGGCGGAACACCAGCCGGCTCAGGCCCCTGCTGGTGCCCGCCTGCGCGGTCGTGAAGGCGAGCGCGCTGAGCATGATGTCGGGGTCCGCGCCTTCGGTGTTCGGGTGGGCGTGGTGCCGGTTGTGCTTGCTGACCCACCAGCCATAGCTCAGGCCGATACCGAGGTTGCCGAGCAGGAGGCCAAGGATGTAGTTGGCCCGCCGGGAGCCGAAGATCTGCCTGTGCCCGGCGTCGTGGCCCAGGAAGCCGACCTGAGTGAAGATGACGGCCAGGAACGCGGCCACCGCCAGCTGCCACCATGAGTTGCCCACCAGCACGAAGGCGGTCCACCCGGCCGCCAGCAGCGCCGCGGTGATGGCGATCTTCCAGATGTAGTGCCCCGGGCGGCGTTCGAGCAGTCCCGCGTGCTTGATCTGCCGGGACAGTTGCGCGTATTCGCTGCCGCGCCGGATCACAGCCGTGCCTGTTTCGGTGGGTCGCATCGCGGACTCCTGGGCAGTACGTGGTGGCCGGACTTGTGGTGTACCGCCGGGGTCTGGAGCGGACTGGCTCGGCACTGCGATCCGGATCGGGAGCGCCGACGGGCTCGGACAGGCCTGACTTGAGATTACCTGGACCCCCGGCTGACGGCGACTACGCCCGGGCGACCCGCAGGCGAACATCGCCGCAGAGCCAAGATCGTCAGGCTGGTTTGCACGTCAGCAGGCTTTGGCTGACATCAGCGGACGAGTCGGGTCTACCATCAGCCCATGTGGCCGGGCGGTTACATTGCGCGGCGCTGGGCCGCTGTGGCCGTCGCGAGCGCCGCGGACGGCCCCGCGATGACGACCCTGAAGTGGGTTTCGGCGCGGACGGCCGCCACTGTGCGCTGCATTGCGATCGGGTACATCGCCGTGCAGGTGATCATCTGGCACTCGTTTTACGCGGCCGATCCGTGGCGTCTCGTGGGGCCCGCCGCCGCGGTGCTGTGGGCCAGCGGGGTGGTGGCGTTCCTGCGCCACCGCCAGCCGGCCTGGCCGCTCGTCGTCCTCGACTCAGGCGTTCATGTGGCGCTCGCGCTCACCATCTGGTGGTGCGTGCCGCCCGCGATGCACGGCGACGCGGCCAACTGGCTGTACATCCTGATGGCCGGCCAGATCCTGGTCCCCGCCTGGTTCGCGTCCACCGCGGTCTTCGTGCCGCTGGCCCTCGCGTCGGCGGCGTCCTACTGGGCGGGCGCCGGTATCTCCCCGGGGGCGGCCGTCGGGGGGAGCTCACCCGCTGCGGAGGGGGCCTTGCTGCTCGCGCTGGCCGCCGTGGCCTGGTCCGCCCGGTGGACGCTCTACCGCTGGGGCAGCGGGGCGGATGTCGCCCTGGCCCGGGCGGACCGGGAATCCCGCGAGCAGTACGTCGTCCTGTCCAGGACCATCGAGCGCCGCGAGCACGAACGGCTGCTGCACGACACGGTACTCAACACCCTCACGGCTCTCGCCCGGGCCGACGGCAGCGACGTGGCCGAGGTGGTGGGCCGGTGCCGGCACGACATCACGCTGATGGAGTACGCGCTCACCGATCCCGGTGACCCGGACAGTGCGGCCGGGCGGCCATACGGCGGACTGCTCGCTGGCATCGAGGCCGTGGCCACCGAGATGCGCGCCCGGGGCCTGGCCGTGCACGTCGAGGTCGCGGGCGGTGCTCCGGCGGCGGCCGGGAGGCCTGGCGGGACCGGCCCTCCGGCCGGGCCTGCGGATGGGCCGGCCGTCCCGGCACCGGTCGGCGCCGCGTTCGCGCACGCGGTGCGCGAGGCGCTGGCGAACGTGGCCGGCCATGCCGGAACCGGTGAGGCATGGGTTGAGGTCAGCCTGCCGGCACCTGGCGGCGAAGCCGCGGAGCCGGGTGATCTCGAGGTGATCGTGCGGGACGCGGGTGCCGGATTCGACCCGGCTCGCGTCGATCCGGCCCGGCTGGGGCTGCGGCGATCCGTGGTCGAGCGCATCGCGGACTCGGGCGGGCGGGCATCGATCCGGTCGGCGCCGGGCGAGGGCACGGTGGTGAGCCTGCGATGGACGGCGTCGGCACCGCCCGGCGGGGGAGTCGCCGCGGCCGCCGCCGCGGACCTGTGGAGCCTGCCGTGGTGAGCCGCGACTGGCCGGCCCGGGAGGCCTACGAGTCAGAGCTACCCCGCCTGGTGGGCGCGGTCGCCGTCATCTGGCAGTTCACCTTGCTCATCCAGGTCGTGGCCTACCTGCACGATTACCGCCAGCCGGCGGTGCCGGTCGCGGCCTGGGTCGGAATGCTCGCGTCCGCGGCCTGGCTGGTGCCGCGGGCTCGCGCGGGCGGCCTGACCAGGGCACAGGCGGCGGTCGCGATCGCGGTCGCCGTCGCGGTGGTGGTCACGATGGGCTGGGACCGCCGCGTACACGGCGCTAGCGGCTCCGTGGACTGGTCGGTCGTTGGAACAGGCTGGCTGCTGGCCCTGGTCGCGCTGAGCCGTCCCGCCTGGGAGTGGGTTTCCGGGGCGCTGCTGGTCTTCGTCGCGCATGGCATCTTCACCATCCACCGGCTCGGCGTGACCTCGCTGAGCCTCGCGCGGCTCGCATCGACCGCCTACACGCTGATGGTGATCCTGGTCGTGTTCGCCGCCCTGCATCCGACCTGGCGCACCCAGGCCGGGATGGCCGCGCGCCGCGCACTGCTGGCGAGCCGGTCGGTGGCAGAACGCGCGGCCGCGGCCGCGGTCCACGAGGACCGGCGGCAGAGGCTCGCTCTGCTGGAAGCCGACGCCCTCCCGCTGCTGCGGGGCATCGCCGACGGGACGCTGGACCCCGCTGACCGCGAGGTACAGGACCAGTGCGCCCGGCACGCGGCGACGCTGCGGCGCGCCCTCACCGACCGGGCCGGGGACGCGGACGGGCTGCTGGCCGGGCTGGATCCGGCACTGCGTGCCGCCCGGGCCCGGGGCGTGCCAGTCGAGGTCCAGGTGGTCGGCGATCCCGGGCGCCCGACGCCGGAGGTGGCAGCCGCGACCCTGGCGGTGGTCGATGGCGTCATGCGCGCGCTGCCGCCGCACCCGGTCATGCTCACCATCCTCGCGTCCGAGGACGACGTGGAGCTGTACGTCAGCTTCGACAGGCCGCCGCAGACCACTCCGGACGTGATCGAGCTGAGGCGTGGCGTGCCCGCCATTGCCCGCTGGCGTGCGACGGTCGACATAGGCGACACTGGTGCGGGATGCCTTGAGGTCCGATGGTGGAAGGCGGCAGCGTGACTGGGGCCGCGGAAGGCCGGGCCACAGTGGCCGGCGTCATTGACGTCGCGGCCGTGGATGACCACCCCATCGTGCTCGACGGGGTGGCCGGCTGGGTCGCGGCCGCCGAGAGCGGCATACGGGTCGTCGACACCGCGGCGACCGTGGGCGCCCTCCTGGCCGGCCCGGGACGCGGTGCGCATGTCGTCCTGCTGGATGTCGACCTGGGCGACGGGACGACCGTTGAGGGCAACGTGGCGGCGATCCTCAGTGCCGGTCCCGCCGTCCTCGTGCTGGCCGCCTCCGACAAGCCGGTCTCCGTCCGGGCCGCGATGCGCGCCGGGGCTCTCGGCTATGTGCTCAAAAACGAGGAGACATCCCAGGTGCGCGCGGCCATTAAGGCGGTCGCTGCGGGGGAGGGCTGGATTTC
>JAWWPY010000294.1:0-11544 GCA_033854735.1 Streptosporangiaceae bacterium
ATGACCTCATCGACGCGACGTACAACTACGGCTTCGGACGGCTGCAGGGCATCCTTCCGCCCAACACCTACGGCGGGTATGGCACTACCGACTACAGCACCGGATACAACGCCGGTTACGGCGAATGGGGCCTGGCCAGCAGCCACCACCGCGACCAGGGGATCCTCGGCTACCAGTTCATGATCGCAAACACGCAGAGCGGTCCGTACAGCTGGTGGGAAAGCGTGCAGGCCCCGGATCCGGCCTCACCCTGGATCGGCAACCACCCCACCGCCGGCGCTGGCGCCTCACCGCACGGCTGGGGTGCGGCCGACGCGAACCTGGTGCTGCTCGACTCGCTCATCGCGGAGCGCGGCGACGGCTCGCTCATCATCGGGCGGGGCGTGCCGAACCCGTGGGTTAGCCACCGCAGCCCCATCGCCCTGGCCAACGTGCCGATCGCCGGCGGACACCGCATGGGCCTGAACATGACGACGAGCGGCACGCGGGTAACGCTGACCCTGTCGGGAGGCAGCCCAGCCGGCCCGGTCCTGTTCCAGCTGCCGGCGTTCGTGAACAACATCGCGTCCTCCAGCGCCGGCGCTATCGACGAGGCCACCGGAACCGTCACGTTGCCCGCAACGGCGCGCAGGGTGACCGTGACGATGATTCACTCCGCCGCCTGACCGGCCGTCCTTGGCGGGAACCCTGCGGCTGCCCGCGGTGTATTCAAGGGCGTGTGCTCGGTTAAACGAGGTAAGCCATCGACGACGCGGAGGCGGTAACCCGGTCCCGTGGCGGCGACCTTGACGCCTATGCCGTCCTGGTTGCCCGGTACACGCTGCGCGCACACCGGGCTGCCTTCCTGCTGGGGGCCGGGGAGGAGTCCGACGACGTCGTGCAGGAGGCGTTTGTGAAGGCGTTCCGGCACCTGTCCCGGTTCCGGGTTGGTGAGCCGTTCGGCCCGTGGCTGCTGCGTATCGTGACCAACGAGACCAGGAACCTCACCCGTTCGCGGCGGCGGCGCGCTGCGCTGGCCTTGCGGTTGTCCACCACGGAATCGGGCGGCACGGCAGTGGACGCTCCGGCCGAGGAAGTGCTGGCCGCAGAACGGCGCGCACGGCTGGTGGCGGCGGTGAACGCGCTCCCGGACAGGGAACGGCAGGTGCTGGTGTGCCGTTACTTCCTCGAACTGTCCGAGGCGGAGACGGCGCAGGCGCTGGAGTGGCCGCTCGGATCGGTGAAGTCGCGCACGTCGCGTGCCCTGAACAGGCTGCGCGGGCTAGTCGTGCCCGGGGAGCAGAACCGGGTCTTCAATGGCTGACCGAGCCGGGTGGCAGCGCGCGGTGGAGTCCGAGCTTCGGGCCGTGGGCCGCGAACTTGAGGTGCCGCCAGCCCGCGACGTCACCGCAGCCGTGCGGCAGCGGCTCGGAGAGCGGGCCGTCAGGCGCCACCGCATGCCTGCCCTGGGGACCGGTATCCTCCGCCGCCAGCTGGGATGGCGGGCCGCGCTGGTGGTGGTGGTGGCCTTCCTGGCTGTCCTGATCACAACCCCGCAGGGGCGTGCGGGGATCATCCATGTGTTTCGGTTCGCCGGCGTTGAGCTTCGCCAGGAGCCGGGCCCAGTGCGCTCCCCCGGAAGCAGTGCCTCCCTGCCCGGCGAGCGGCGGATGTCGCTGGACAAGGCCCGCCACCAGGTCACCTTCCCCATCCTGGTCCCGGCGGCCCTCGGCCGGCCAAGCGACGTTATGGTCAGTGATCGCGGGCGGGTCGCGTCCCTGATCTACCGTGGAACGCCGTACGGTCAGTTGCGGATGGATGAGTTCGCCGGCCACCTCGACCCAGTCTTCTTCCAGAAGTTCGTTCAGTTCGGCGGCATGACCAAGGTCGAGGTGAACGGCACCAAGGGCCTGTGGATCAAGGGCCCGCATGTACTGATGTATATCGCCCGCGATGGCACACCAGTTGCCGCTTCGGCCCGGCTCACCACCGGCAACACCCTGATCTGGGGCACCCGGCAGGTCGCACTCCGCCTAGAAGGCGACGTCGGCCAGACAGCCGCGCTCGCCATCGCCAACTCGGCGGGCTGACACTCCGCCGGCCCGGGCGGGAACCTGCCACCGGGTGGCGGTGTAGCAGGTGTGAGGCGCAACGGAAGGAGCCGCCCCATGCTGCGCAGGCTGATCGTTGTCACCGCTCTGGCCGCAGGTATGAGCATCGCCGCCGCAATGACGCTGGCCATGCCGGCCCTGGCCAAGGGACCGTCGCAGGCGCGTATCACCGGCCCCGGGCTGGTCCAGGCGATCGTCGTCTCCGGTGACGGCGAGCCAGGACAGCATGGCCGGCTCGCGACGCTCGCCGGGCAAACCAGCTTGTTCACCGTGTTGTTCGGTGCCCCCGCCAGCGGGCCGACGCCGGCCCGGCTGCGCACCCCGCCGCCGCAGGCCACCCTCGGCCCGCGGTACACGATCCTCTACACGGTGCCCGGCGTCACCCCGCGGCCAGGGGAAGAGTTCGGGCGCATCCGCCAGGACCTCTACCCGCATGCGAACGGCGGCCCGGTCATCTATACACCACCAGGCCAGGACGGCTTCGGGCAGGCACTGCAGTCCGCCGGATGGCTTCGCGGCAGTCCCCAGCTGACCCGCACCCTGGCCCAGCTCGGCGTTCCACCACGATCGGGCGTACCGGCAGCGCAGCCGACCCACCTCCGCCCTGGGACAGCTTCAGCCACAGCGCATCAAGCGGGCTCACGAACCCCGGGCTGGCTCATCGCGTCCGCCGCGGCCATCGCGGCCGCAGCGCTGGCCGGCACCGCGCTGCGGCTGCGGCACCGCGTGAATCCTTAGAACGGCACCGAGGGCACCCAGCGCCGCGCCAACACCGCCAAGCGCCACTCGTTCTAGAGGCTCTGGCTGCGGACGGTACAGACGAAGTTGCGGATGATGTCGTTGCCGTGGGTGGTGAGGATGGATTCCGGGTGGAATTGCAGGCCTTCGGCTGGGTGCCATGCGTGCCGGAGCCCCATCGGGATTCCGCCGGGGCCGCGGGCGCTGATGAGCAGCCCCGGCGGCAGAGACTTTTCGTCGACGAGCAACGAGTGATAGCGCGCGGCGTGGAAGCGCTGCGGCAGGCCGGACAGGACGCCGCGGTCATCATGGGTGATCGGTGACGCCTGGCCGTGGACGGGTTGTTGGGCCGTGCTGATTCGGGCGCCGTAGGCGGCGGCGATGGCCTGATGCCCCAGGCAGATGCCGAGTAGCGGCGTGGTGGCAGCGCAGAGGCGGACGGTGTCGATGCTGACGCCGGCGTCGGCCGGGCCACCGGGGCCGGGTGAGATGACGATGCCGTCTGGGCCGAAATCCGAGATGTCGCGCGCGGAGACCTCGTCGTTGCGGACGACCTCTACCTGGCATCCGTCGCCCAGGAGCAGGTGGGCCAGGTTGTAGGTGAAGGAGTCGTAGTTGTCGACCAGGACGATCGCGGGGCGGGTATGGCCAGCGCGGCGGCCTAGGTTTCGCCCCGACCTACTTCCGGGCACCGGCCATACGGCGGAGGAGCGAACATCGGCCAGCGTGCGGGCGACGGCGGCCCGCAGGCGGCTGGCCACCGGCCCGGCGGCCCAGGTCGCCCTGGTGCCGGCGAGGGACCGGACAGGAACGACGCCCTGCACGGAATTGGTGACGAACACCTCGCTGGCCTCCAGCAGCCGCTGCCTGCTGATCGGCATTTCCTTGGTGGTGATGCCGTCACATTCGGCGAGCCGCAGCACCGCCGCCCTCGTGACTCCGGGCAGCAGCTTGCCCTCCGCGGGCGGTGTGTGCAGGACGCCGTCGATCACCGCGAAGACGTTGCCCCTGTCGGTCTCCAGGACCTCCCCGCTGCGGTCCTGGATCAGGAGATGCTCATCTGGGCCGAGACCGGCCACGCTGGTCATGCGGGCGAGCAGGCGGCGGTCCAGCCATTTGTGAGCGCCGAGGCCGCCGGGGATGGTAGCGGGGTGCAGGACCACCCCCTCGGGGGCGGGACCCGCCGGTATCACTTCGACGGTGACCTGCAGCGGGCCGCCGACCGGCCGGGCCGTTACCCGCAGCCGGCCGGACGGCCCTCTGGCGAGGCAGGCGGCCAGGTCTGCGTGCACGCTGGGCGGAAGATGTTTGCCGAAGAGCTGCCAGGTACTGTCGTCCAGGCGCGCGAGATGCCTATCGAGGTCATGAGCGTAGCCATCAGCGACGCATAGCGAGGTAAACGCTCCTAGCGCGGGCCGTGGCCGCAGCGAGGGCGGGATGGCCGTGTGGCCGGATGCCGGCCCGCTGGGTGGTGCGCCGGGTCCTTCGCGGAGCGTGGCGTTCAGTGCCCGGATCAGGGGGGTGGCTTTCAGCAGGCACTCGCTGTATTCATCGGCATCGGTGGAATCGGCGACGATTCCGCCGCCACTGCCCAGCCACACCCGGTCGCCGCCGAACTCGAAGGTGCGGATCGCGACGTTCAGCTCCAGGCCGGCGACGGGACTGCGGTAGCCGACTGCACCGGTGTAGACCTCCCGAGGCGTCGCCTCGAGTTCGTGGATGATTTCGAGGGCCCGGACCTTCGGGGCGCCGGTGACCGATCCGGGCGGGAATGCCGCGGCGATCAGCTGCCCGTCGCCTGCTCCGGCCCGCAACGTGCCGCGGATGTCCGAGACCAGATGCCACACGCCGGGGTGGGCCTCAGCGCGCAGCGCCGCTGGCACCTGCACGCTACCTGGCGTGCAGACCCGGCTGAGATCGTTGCGCATCAGGTCGACGATCATCATGTTCTCGGCCCGGTCCTTGGCGGAGCGCTCGAGCACCTCACGCTGCCGCCGCGCGAGCCGTTCATCGGCAGGCCGGGACCGTGTGCCCTTGATCGGCTGGGACCACACGCTCGTCCCGGTGCGGCGCAGGAACATCTCCGGTGACAAGCTCGCTACGGCACCGGCCGGTGTCCGCATGAACCCGGCATACGGCGGGTCCAGCCGGGTGACGGCACGGCAGAACACATCGAGCGGATCCCCGGCGAAACGCGCCTCGAGCCGCAGGCAGATGTTGGCCTGGAAAATGTCGCCGCGGCGGATATAGCTGATCGCCTGGCGGATCGCTGACCGGTGCTCATCCGCCGACGGGACCAGCCGGAAGGTGCCGCAGGAATAACCACGCGGCTGGCCGCCGGCCGCGTGGTGACGATGCGCCAGCTCATTGAACCGGCGCTCGAGCGCGTCACCGCGGCCGGGCGTCCACAGCGCCTCGAACGCCCACCTGCCGGTGGCCCGGTCGCGGCGAAGCACATGGTCGTAGTAGCCGAACCACCACGCGGGGAGCTGGCGGGGCTCACCAGGCGCTGGCGGCACCGGCAGAACCTTCTCGGCCATGCCGAATCCCAGGTAGCCGATCCAGCCTCCACCGAAGGCGGCGCCGGCCCGGGCCGATGGACCGGCTGGGCCCGGCAGCGGCGCATCCAGCACGTCCCCAGCCGGTTCGGGCGCACAGCACAACCGCACCGGGTCGGAGGCCACAATGTCGCTGCCGCCGGCCCAGGCCCCCAGCAGCGCGACCGGATGCGGGTCGGCCCGCACCAGCCGCAGCACATCGGCCGCGCTCAGCTCCCAGTCAAGGGCACGGCGCATCACCCGGAACGGCTCCTGAGACCGCATTCCCCCCGCCCTCCTCCCGACGCAGCGCCGCAGCCGCGGTCAGGCGAAGACGATGGTGTGGTTGCCGCTGCGGATCACGCGGTCCTCACTGTGCCACTGCTCCGCGCTTTCCGCGTGCCGGAAATGTCGTGTCCCATCATGTGTCCCTCCGCTGGGAGTGGATCAGGTGCAGGCGGTGCCGTTGACGGTGAAGCCGGACGGCGCGGTGTCGTTGCTCGTCCAGGTGCCCTGGAAGCCGAGCGAGACGTTGCTGCCTGGGCTGATCGCGCTGTCGTAGCTGGCGTTGGTGGCGGTGACACTTTCGCCGCTCTGGGTGACGGCGGCATTCCACGCGCTGGTGATCTTCTGGTCACCGGGGAAAGTGAAGGCCAGCTTCCAGCCGCTGACCGGCGAGGTCCCGGTGTTGCCGACAGTCACGCTGGCCACGAAGCCGCCGGCCCACTCGCTCGACTTGGTGTAACTGACGTGACAGGCGGCGCCCGGGGCCGGGCTGGTCGGCGGCGTCGTCGTGGGCGGCGGAGTAGTGGGCGGCGGAGTAGTGGGCGGCGGAGTAGTGCTGTCCAGGCCGAAGAAGTGGATGGCGTAGGCGGCCATGCCGCTCTGCGGCAGGACGTGCCCGGCGCCTGCGATGCTGTACGCCTCGACCTGCACGGTCCCGGCGCTGCCGGCATAGCGGGTCCGGGTCCAGCCCGAGACCGGCGTGTCAGTCGACGAGGGGGTCTGGCTCACGCCGAGAACGTTCGTCCACTGCTTGATCTCTTCGCCGAAATTCACGTAGCTGAGTGTGGTGTCGGCGGTGCCGTGCCATAGCTGCACCCGGGGCCGCGGGCCCGTGTACCCGGGGTCGGCCGCGCGGACCAGGTTGCCCCACGCCTGCGGCGTCATGGTGACCTGGCCCTGGGCGCACGGAGCGTTCCACACGTCGACGCCGGGCCCGGCGAAGCAGCCGAACGGCACGCCCATGAACGGGGCGCCCGCCTGGAACACGTCCGGGTAGTCGCCCAGCATGACGTCGGTCATCATCGCGCCGGAGGAGGCGCCGGTGACGTAGACCCGGCTCGGGTTGCCGCCGTAGTGCTGCTCGGTGTAGGTGATCATGGACATGATCGACACCGGATCGCTGCCGCCGTTGCGGGTAAGCGCCTGTGCGGATGAGACATCGAAGCACGAGCCGCTGCGGGTCACCGAGGGGTAGATGACGATGAACCCGTACTGGCTGGCCAGCGAGGCGAACTCGGTTCCGGAAAAGAAGGCGGGACCGGACTGGGTGCACTGATGCATGGCCACCAGGATCGGCGGGTTGGCCTTGACGCTGTCCGGTACATACACGTACATCTGCAAGCTGCCCGGGTTGCTGCCGAAGCTCGTGACCTGGACCAGCGAGGCGGCCGACGCTGGGCGCGCCATCTGCAGCCCTCCGGCGGTTACCAGGGCGGCGGCCAGCGCGGCCGCGGCCATCACTAACAGCGCCCGCATCCGTTCCTTCATGACACTCCTCTCGCCGCCGCTAAAATATTTCGTAGTATCTTGCGAATTATTTCAGCCTGTCAACACTTCTACGGCGCGCTTCCGGTGCCGGGCCCGCGGTGTCAGCTTCCGCTCTCAGCCCCGGCCTTAATTTCAGAAACTCCTGATCAGCGGGAGAATATGACGGCCTAGACAGCCCGATGCCGGGCCCGGTCAGCCGGTTCGGGGCGGCGCGGTGCTCTGCCGGATGATCAGCGTGGTGGCCAGCTCGATCCGGTTACTGTCCGGCTGCCTGCCGCTGGCCAGCCCGAGTACCAGGTCCGCCGCGGCGGCGCCCATCTGGACCAGCGGCTGACGGACGGTCGTCATCGGCGGCCCCGACCACTGCGTGAAGGACAGGTCGTCGAACCCGACCACGCTCAGGTCCTGCGGGATCCGGACGCCAAGCTGCCGGGCCGCCTCGTAGATGCCCAGGGCCTGCAGGTCGTTGGCGGCGAAGATCGCCGTCGGCGGATCGGGCCGCTGCAGCAGCTCGAGCCCGTCCCGCAGGCCGCCTTCTACGTACAGCGTGCTGATCCGCACCAGATCGGGACCGACCGGGACCCGCGCGGCGTCCATGGCCGCCCGGTATCCGTCCAGCCGGGCGCGGCAGCACGGCCATTCAACCGGCCCGCAGACCATCGCGATCCGCCGGTGCCCGAGGTCCAGCAGGTGGCGGGTTGCGGCCAGGCCACCGTTCCAGTTCGTTGCGCCCACCGACGGCGTCTCATGCAGTGGCTCGCCGGTCGGATCCAGGACCACCAGCGGGATGGCCCGGGCGGCGAACTGCGACTGCTGCGCGACGGTCAGCTCCGAGAAGACCGCGATGACGCCGGTCGGGCGCCTGGCCAGGACCTGCTCGGTCCACGCCTTCCCCGGGGTGAGACGGCCCTCCATCTCGGTCAGCACCACGGCGAGCTCATGCCGCCGGGCGACCTGCTCGACCCCGCGGATGATCTCGATCGCCCACAGGCTCTCCAGTGCGTGGAAGACCAGCTCGAGGATGGCCACCGGGCCCCCGTTGGCGGCCCGCCGGTAGCCATGCTCGCGGATGACCGACTCGACCCGCTGCCTGGTGGTCAGCGCCACCCCGGCCTGCCCGTTAATCACCCGGGACACCGTCGGGGCTGATACGCCAGCCAGCCGCGCGATCCCGGCCACGGTGAGCCCGCCATGCCGCCGCCGTGCCGGCGTGCCGGTACCCGCAGCGATCATTGGAGCAGTTTACGCTGGTTTTATCCAGCTCAGCCCGGAGAGAGCGGTCATTTCCCCGCGTCATAAGTGAAATATTCCGAACGCGGCCTGCTCCTCGGTCATGGGCACTAGTGCTGACGGTCCAGTGCGTGGGCATGCCGCCATGCCGGCGGCCCGGCGCCTCACCGGATGTATCAGGCCGGGGGCATTTGCCCTCCGCCCGTCGAAGGTTCATTCCCAAGCGAGAAAAGGGGCCCAGCCATGGCCAACGTCGCAGTGACGAGTTTCGACAACCCGGAAGTGATGCAGGTACCGCAGGCCGGTGGTCATACCCTGTTCTTCTGTTCCGGTGTCGCGCTGGTCAACTACACCGGCACCAGTGACGATTGGCGACGGGACGATCTGGTGTTCGTCGTGCCGAGTGAGCAGCCCGGCATCAGCAACCCGCCGCCGCTACCCATCCCCAACTTCGCCGACTCGATAGTGACGGTCGTCCCGGCGACCATCCAGAACGATGATCCCGATGACCGGGTGGGGTGGGGCATCGACAATGCGGACAGCGTCATCGACGGCAACGCCAACATCCAGGTGACGGCCAGGATCGTGGTCAAGGGAGACGGCGCGACCATGTTCCGCGTCGCCTACCATGCAGTAATCCTGGGCTGAGTGCGCAGCGCCCGACCGGGAGGGGCGGGCAGCCGGTTCATGGCTCCCGCTCCTCACCCTGCCGAGAGCGACGACGGGATCAGTAGGATTGGCAGACATGTCCATGTTCACCGCGGGCCTGGTCAATCTCTACACCCGTGACATTGAAGCCGGGTTGCGCTTCTACCGCGACCTGCTTGGTTTCACTGAGACGTTCCGCACCCCGGCTGAGGGCATCCCCGAGCATGTCGAGCTCCGCCTGGGTGGGTTCACGGTCGGGCTGGGCACGGTCGAGGCCGCCAGGAAAGTACACGGTGTCGAGGCCGCGCCTGGCAGCCCTGCCATGGTCCTGGTCGTGTGGACCGGCGACGTCGAGGCGGCCTGCGCGGAACTGACGGCCGCCGGCGTGCCCTTGGTCCAGCCGCCGCACGACACCGGCAACAGCAACCGGAACGCCCTTTTACGCGACCCGGACGGAAACCTGGTCGAGATCGTGGCCAAAGTTCAATGACAGCCGGCTCCGCAATCGCCACGGCCGGAACATGGTCACCCCACCGCGACCAGCACCGCGCGCCAATCCCGCCGCTCTGCGTGGCGATTGCTGTAATCGCTGGCTTCCGCGAAGTAACGGCCTGCGTCGGGTGATGCTCCCGTGGGCGTCAGTCATCAAGCGCTTCGAAGTCCTGGCCGGTCTGGTCTGGGTCGTACGGGAAGGGCATGTCGGTGTTCGCCGCGTGCATGCGGAACCACCAGCGCTCCACCTCGGTCATGTGCCGCACCAGGCCAAGCAGGGACAGCCGGGACGGCGGAACCGCCCGCTCCTGCAGCTGGCCAGCCTTGACATAAGGTAACCGCCGATCTGTACGCGAGTGGCGCCCTGGTGTTTGTCCGCAGGCCGCGCTGCAGGTCACCGGCCGACGCGGTAGCGGACGTGCGTCGCATAGAGCGAGCGGATTCTGGCGTTGCTACCGGGGCCGGGGTCGCATCCCGTCGAGGATGATCTGGGCGATGTGTGCTGAACGTTCGCTGCTGGTCTCCGCGCCGGCGTGGCGGATCGCGGCGAAGGCGCCGGCGACGAGTGCCATCACCTCGTCGACGGTGAGGTCATCGCGGACGGCGCCGACTGCGCGCGCGCGGTTGAGCAGGCCCGCGACATGGCGTCTGAGGTCTGCTGCGACGCCCGGGGCGGCGGTGCGCAAGTCGAACTCAGCGGCCAGCAGCGCGCTCTTGACGGCTACGTTCTCGGCGCCCGTGGCTATCATCCAGGACACCAGCGTGAACAGGGCGGCGGGATCGTCGGCAGCGGCGAGCGTTTCTGCTTCCGCCACCGTCTGCTCTAGCTTAGCGATCGCGACGGCGAGATACAGCGCCTCCTTGGCGGGGAAGTGCCGGTGGACGGTGCCGGGTCCGACGCCCGCGCGGCGGGCGATCTCGTCGAGCGAGACGCCAAGACCCTCCGCCGCGAACAACTGCTGCGCAGTCCGCAGCACCCGCACCCGATTGCGGCGCGCGTCGGCCCGCAGCTCACGGTCGTTCCGGTGAGCTGCCGGCGAATTCGCTGGAAGCGGCTGGCTGGACATCCGGGTACCAGCATAACCGGGGCATCGCACCGTATACCGTGTGACCATAACCGGGGCGGAGCACCGCTTACCGGTTCGCGCCGCCCGTCGTGACCGGGTCCACCAGCCACGAGGAGATCACGCCGATGACCACACGCGAAGACGCGAGCGCCCTGGTGCACCGGATGCAGGAGTGCTTCAACACCCGGCAGTTCGACCAGGCCGACGACCTGTTCACCCCCGGCTTCCGCAGCCACCCGCTCGGCACCACCGGGTTCCAGGCGGTCAGGGACGCCTGGCGCAACATCACTGCCCGGTTTCCCGGCATGCGTGTCGCCACCGACGACATCCTCGCGGATGGCGACAAGGTCGCCGTCCGCTCATCCGTCGAGGGAACCGGAGCCCCGGACGGCAACGCGCCGCCGATGCTGCTCGAGATCTTCCGCATCGAAGATGGCCGGCTCGCGGAGATGTGGGGGGCCACCGAGGGACCGCGTGCCAGCTAGCCCCGCCGCCGGCCCGGACGTGCTTCCCGGCCCCGTCTCCGATCCGCTGGCCGAGGTGCTGGCGGGCCGGGGACGGGTGACCGGGGAAGTGCCATGTCAGGCACCTGAAACTGCTCCCGCCATCTACCGCACGCCGTTGCAGCCGACGCTAGGGGGCGGGGTCTTACCCGGGCTCTGGCGACGATCAGCATCGGCCTGTGGTGATGACGAGGCAGCCCCATGGTCATCACATACAGCGATCGAGCACGTCGGGTATCGGCAAATGGGCAGAACCGGTTGATTGCCCGGCTCCGGGTCAGCGGGGCCGTCCATATCTGTTATTCCTCGCCGCCCGGAAGCAGACGGAGCATCATGGTCAATCCTGGTCCGCTCGGCTGGCCTGCTCGTCAGCCAGGCCCGCCCCACGCTCGTCCCGCGGGGCGCCGATATCCCAGGCCGAACCCTCGACGGCAGGCAGGCCACCGATGATCGGAGCGACCGAGCC
>JAWWPY010000295.1:0-7278 GCA_033854735.1 Streptosporangiaceae bacterium
GATGATCTCGCGCGTCCCGAGCAGCCGCTGGCTGATGGTGAGCGAACGGATCTCGTCGTCCGTGATGACGCCGCCCGCGTTGCGGATGACGTGGGCTTCGCCCTCCGCGAGCCCGAGGATCGCGTAGACGTTGAGCCTGGCATCCATGCACGCGACCACGGCCACGCCCTTGGCCGGGGGAAGCGCCAGTGGGCCCTGGAACGCCGCGGCGTAGCTTTCGTTGTTAGCGAGCAGTTCGTCAGTAACGCTCATCGCCAGTCCTCCTTGAGTGGTGCGGCTCCGGAGAGTAACCCGCAACGGGCAGGATGCCCGGTGATATCCCTGTTAATCCCATCGGAATAATCGCAGGGTACCGCACCTGTGATCTCAGGCCGGTTCGCTGGTTCGCCGGGGCGGTCACCGGGGACAACGGGGACGACGGGGTAGGCGCCGGATAAGGGTACGACCGCCAGGCGGCGGGCACCGGGGGGGTGCGGCCATGAGCCGATCGATCGCGCGTCAATGCCTGGCTCCCGGAACCACGGTGCCGCCCGGCGAGGTGCTGGTGGCGACGGAGGTCGGTGATCCCTCGGGCGGGCTGCTGGCCTGCCCGGCCGCGCCATTGGTCGGCGGGACCCTGCGCCGCCGGGGGGTCCGGGTCAGCTACGCGCCGGTGCCGCGCTGCGGCGACGCGTCGCCGTCGGACGACGGGGCCACCCTCTTCGTCACGTCGGCGCTGCAACGGGACGGCACCGCCACCGCCATCGGCGCCGGGGCCAACAGCATGGATGCCGTCGCCCTCGCTGCAGCCCGCGCCGCCGTCGAGGAATGGTCGGCGGTCGTCGGAACCCGCCGCCTGCTGGACGCGGTGAGCCCCTGGTGCCACGGTGCGGCGCAGGCGCTACGGCAGGTCCAGCAGGCCCTGATGGCCAGCGGGACGGTGTATGTCTACGGGCGCATCGCCGCGAGCCCTCAGGTATGCGCTCAGCTAGAAAAAGAGGGGGCCGTGTTCACCGATTCCCTCGAAGACATCCCCAACGGATCCACAGTGCTGATCCCCGCGCACGGTGCCGCGCCGGAGGTGCGGGATGAGGCCACCGGGCGCGGGCTGGCCGTCGTCGACGCGACCTGCCCGCTGGTGGCTGGTGTGCAGGCCGAGGTGCAGCGATTCGCCGAGCGTGGTGACCAGGTGGTGCTCATTGGCCAGGCCAGCCATGCGGTGGTGGCGGGGATCCTCGGCCAGGCGCCGGGCCGCTCGATCATCGTGGGCAGCCCGGCCAGCGCGGGCGTGGTTAGCGCCGCCGATCCCCGGCGCGTCTCCTACCTGCTGCAGCCCGGCATCCCGGTCGAGGATACGACGCCAGTGGCCGCCGCCCTGCGGTCGCGGTTCCCGGCCCTGCGCGGGCCGGACCCGGACGCCTTCTGCTACGCCGCCTCGGACCGGACGGAGACGGCCCGCAGCGTCGCCGCATCCTGCGACGTGGTGCTGGTGCTCGGCGCCGCGGACGACGCGGACACCCGCTACCTGACCGGCCTGGCCCGGTCCTGCCACGCCAAGGCGCACGCCATCGCCGACGTCACCGAGATCGCCGCGGCCTGGCTCGCGGGAACCTCGGCGATCGGCCTGGCCGAGACGACCTCGGCGGCCCCGGGGCTGGCCGCCCAGGTGGCGCAGGCACTGTCCGGGCTCGGCCCGCTGAGCGTGACCCGGCGCCAGGTCACCACTGAGATTCAGGTCAGGCGCAAGCAGGCGGGCCGCCGGCCGGGCCCGCGGCCAGTGACCGCAGGCCGCGAACGCCCCGCCAGTCCGGCGCGGGGCTAGTTCCGCCCGGGCTAGTCCCAAGGCCGGTTAGTTAGCTGGGTCGTGCTGCTGTCAAGAGGCACGGTGGATTGGCAAGGCAAACGGAGGTCCGGTAAGACAGGGAAACCGACCAAGATCACCCTGCTGCCGAGGACCTCCGTTGCGCGTTCAGTCTGCCATCCTGCCTGCTGTCACGACCATTGCTACGACGATCACGGTGGCGGCGGGCAGGTTCGCCCCTGGCCACCTGGGGGAGCTGACCCAGCTCGTCCCGTTCGAGATGGTTGACGAAGCCTTAGCTGAGACCCGCAGGGTCCAGTCGCGGATCCGGGACCTGCCCTCCCGGGTCGTGGTGTACCTGCTGCTGGCCGCTTGCTTGTTCGAGGACGTGGGCTACCCGGGGGTGTGGCGCAAGCTCACCGCGGGCTTGCAGGGCATACCCTTTGCTGCCCCGACTGCGGGTGCGCTGTCGCAGGCCCGCCGCCGGGTCGGGACCGCGCCGGTGCGTTTCCTGTTCGACTTGCTGCGCGGCCCAGGGACTGCGGCCGCCGCGGGCGGGGTGCGCTGGCACGGGCTGCTGGTGTGCGCGATCGACGGCACGGCGATGACCGCGGCGGACAGCACGGCGAACCTGGGCCGGTTCACCAAGCACGGCGGCCACCACGGCGGATCGGGGTACCCCCTGATCAGGGTCATGGTCCTGGTGGCCTGCGGCACCCGCACCATCATTGACGCGGTATTCGGCCCGGCCAGCACAGGGGAGGTGACCTATGCCGCCCAGCTGCTGCGGAGCTTGCGCGCTGGCATGATCGTGCTGCTGGACCGCAACTTCGCCGCCGCAGCGCTGATCGCCGCGATCGCCGGTACCGAAGCAGACGTCCTGGTCCGGGTCAAGAACGGCCGGAAGCTGCCGGTCCTGCGCCGCTACCCCGACGGCTCCTGCCTGTCCCTGCTGGGCGCGACCCAGGTCCGCGTCATCGACTGCGAGATCACGATCTCCACCATCGCGGGGCGCCGCACCGGCATCTACCGGCTGGCCACCACCCTGCTCGATCACCGCGGCTACCCAGCATCCGAGCTGGTCAGGCTGTATCACGAGCGGTGGGAGATCGAGACCGCCTACCTGGAAATCAAGTCCACCATCCTCGGCGGCCGGGTCCTGCGGGCCCGCACTCCAGCCGGGATCGACCAGGAGATCTACGCCCTGCTGGTCACCTACCAGATCCTGCGGACCGCCATGGCCGACGCCACTGCCACCGTGCCCGGCACCGATCCGGACCGGGCCAGCTTCACCATCGCCCTGCACGCCGCCCGCGACCAGCTCATCCAGGCTGCCGGCATCATCGCCGGCACCGTCATCGACCTGATCGGCACCATCGGCCGCCACATCCTCGCCAGCCTCATGCCCAGCCGGCGCATCCGCACCAGCCCCCGCGTCGTCAAGCGAGCCATCTCCAAATACGTCGCGAAAGGACCAGGCATCAACCGCACCAGCTACAAGGCCACCATCACCGTCAACATCCTCGCGTCACCAGGACCTTGACACCCACCGGCAACCCCTAACTAACCGGCCTTGGGGCTAGTCCAGCACCACGTAGAGCGTGCCGGGGAGGCCCGCCGGGGACACGAAGGATACCGCGGACGTGACCAGCACGCCCGCGCCCGACAGCAGCGGCAAAGACGCGGGGTCGAGGCCCAGGTTCAGGGTCAGCCCAGCAGCAGCCGGGATCGTCGGGGTCGGCGTGGTGGGAAGCGGCGTCGTGGGGAGCGGCGTCGTCGGAGGCGGAGTCGTGGGGGGCTTGGTGGTCGGCGGCTTGGTGGTCGGCGGCTTCGGAGTCGGCTTCGGAGTCGGCTTAGTCGTGGTGCGGGTCGTGACCACGCCGGCTCGGGTCGGCCCGAAGCCAGCCTGCGATGCCCCGCCTGATTTCGGCTGGACGCTCTTCGACGGGGACGGCGTGCCCGCCGCCGGGGCCGGGGTGGCCGACGGGGTTGATGGCGTGCTGCTGGGGACGGTGGCGGCCACTGTGGTCCCCGATCCGCCATGGTGCACGAGATCCGCCGTGAACATGACCCCGCCGCCGAGCACCGCGAGGGCCGCGACGGTGGCACCAGCGGCGGGCGCGAAGGTCCCCGGCCCGCGCACCGGCGCGGGCGGGTCGAGCGGCACGGGGAACCCGGAGCGGGCGAACGGCTCCGCCTCGTTCTCCACCTGGCCGCGGTACGCCACAGCGTCAGGCCTGGCCTCGGCGACCAGGCGGAGAGTCTGCTCCCGCAGGCCAGCCGGGAGCACCACCACGGGCAGCATGGCGAGCAGCGCCATCGGGCTCAACTCGCGGCGCCTGCGCTCACCGCACACCTCGCAGCGCTCGATATGCCGCTTGACCTGTTTGCGGAGCAGGACGGTCAGATGGCCGTCCCAGCCGTCCAGCACGTCGGCCAGCCCGGGACAGGACTCCTGCCCGGAGCGGGCCACCAGTAGTGCCCCCAGCGACGTCTCGAACTGGGCGCGGGCCCGCGACGCCAGGGCGTGCGCCTGGTTAAGCGGCACGCCGAGCGCGTCCGCGAGGTCGGCGCCGTAGAACTCGTGGCGCATGGTGAGCTCGATGACCTCGCGCTCGCCGGAGTTCAGCCCGTCCAGCGCAGCCCGCACAATCTCACGCAGTTCCGCCTGCTCCAGGGCGGTGCCGAAGTCCGCGGTCTCATCCGACATCTCGACGGCCTCGTCCAGTGGGACGGGCGAATCCGTGCTGCGCAGCCAACGCCGGCACTCGTTGCGGGCGACCGCGTACAGCCACGGCCGGAGCCGGTCCGGATCCCGCAGGCCAGAAAGTTTGCCCGCCGCGACGACGAACGTGTCCTGGACCACGTCAGCGGCGTCCGCAGGCTCGCTGAGCAGCGAGCGGCAGTACGCGTAGAGAGCCGGAGCGTAATGATCGTAGGCAGCCGCGAGCCCGGCAGGCTCGCCCGCCACGATCGCCGCCACCATATCCCGGTCCCGCATGCGATCACGGTAGCCGTATTTCGCCCCGAGTCCACCCTGAACTCGGGGGTGTGTACACCGTAGACCCTATCTGGCCTGCTATGTGAGCAGAGAGTAGTTGGTTGCCAGCAGAATCGGCTAGGCCGGGCCCGGTATTACGGCCGGTCCCCTGGGCCGCTGGGGCCGTGCCACGGTGCGCCCGTAGCACTAGTGCCATGCCGTTGGGGGGCTGCGCCGCCGCCTCCGGTCTGACATCGTGACGGCATGATCTTCCCAACCTCCCTCGTGGGCAGCTATCCACAGCCGGACTGGCTTATCGACCGCGAGCGGCTGCGGCAGCGCTTCCCGCCCAGGGTCCGGGCCACCGAGTTGTGGCGGGTGCCGCCCGCCTATCTGAACGAGGCGCAGCAGGACGCGACCTTGCTCGCCATCCGGGCCCAGGAACTGGCCGGCCTGGACATCGTGACCGACGGCGAAATTCGCCGGGAGAGCTACTCCAACCGGTTCGCTACCGCGCTGGACGGCGTCGACATCGACAATCCGGGCAGCGCGCTGGACCGTAGCGGCCACCCGAACCCGGTGCCACGGGTGACCGGGCCGATCCGGCGGCGCCACCCGGTCGAGGTGCAGGACGTGACCTTCCTGCGCGCCAACACCAACCGGACCATCAAGATCACCGTGCCGGGGCCGTTCACGATGGCCCAGCAGGCGCAGAACGAGTTTTACGGCAGTACTGAGGAACTCGCGTTCGGCTATGCGGAGGCCGTCAACGAGGAGGTCCGGGATCTCTTCGTGGCCGGGGCGGACATCGTGCAGCTCGACGAGCCCTACCTGCAAGCCCGGCCGGACGAGGCGCGCCGATACGGCGTCGCGGTCATCAACCGGGCGCTGGACGGGGTGACCGGGACGACCGCGGTGCACCTGTGCTTCGGGTACGCGGCGATCATCCACGACCGTCCGGACGGCTACTCGTTCCTGCCCGAACTGGCTGCGTGCCGCTGCGACCTGGTATCGATCGAGACCGCGCAGTCCGGCCTGGACTGCAGCGTGCTGGCCGGACTACCGGGCAAGACCATCATCCTGGGCGTGCTCAACCTGGACGATCTGACGGTGGAGACCCCCGATCAGGTGATCGCCAGGGTCCAGCGCGCCCTGCCGTATGTGCCGCCGGAGCGCCTGGTGCTCGCGCCGGACTGCGGGATGAAGTACCTGCCGCGCGACGTCGCCTTCGGCAAGCTCAGCGCGCTGACCAGCGCCGCCGCTCAGCTGCGCGCAGACGCGCCCTAGCCGGGCGCGGGGTCAGGAGGCCTGCTGAGCGGCGGCGAACTACAGCGGCACGACGATGACCCTGGTGGGGCCGGGATAGATCGTCAACGTCGCGTTCAGGGTCAGTACCTGGCCCAGGGCCACGCTTACCGTCACGCTCACGCTCGCCCCGGCTTTCAGCGTGCCTGAGGACGAACTCACCGCGATCACCGCGGGGGTGGTGATGCTGTAGCTGACCGGGCCGCCCTCGGCGGTCAGCGTGATCGTGAGGCCCACCTGCACCAATGTCGGCGACACGCTCAGCGTGCCCGGCACGGCCGGCGGGGGCGAGGCTGGCTGGGACGCTGGCCCGGTGGATACCGGGGCCGGTGAGGACGGGATGGCTGGGGCCGGCGGCGGACCCGGCCCGGCCAGGGTCGGGGCTGGGGCCGGGGCGACCGAGGAGCCAACCAGGCGGGACCGGGGCTGTGACGTTGAGCCAGGTCCCCCGGGTGATCTGCCCGACCCGGATCCGGGCCCTGACGCGGAGGCGTGCGGTCCTGCCCCGGGAGCCCCGGGAGCCCCGGGCGCCCCGGATGACCTTGGCTGCGGGCCGGCCGCGGCGGGCGGTCCTGGGTGATGCCGCAGGAAAAGCAGGCCCCCGGCGAGCAGAGCGGCGGCAGCGACCGTGGCTACGGCCGCCCGCCCGACGTTGCCGACCCTGGGTGGCCGGCCGATCCTCAGCGAGCTGATCTGCGGCGGAAATCCTGAACTGCCGAAGGGCTCTGCCTGGTGCACTACCCGTGCGCGGTCGGCCAGCGACCCCGGCGCGGTGTCCGCGACGAGATGGAAGACCTGCTCCCGCAGTTTCGCTGAAAGCACGGCCGCCGGCAGCAGGCCAAGCAGCATCGCGGGGTTCAGCTCGCGGCGCTTGCGCTCGCCGCAGACGTCGCAGCGGTCGATGTGCCGGTTGACCCGCTTGCGGATCAGCGGCGTCAGCTCCCCGTCCCAGCCATCCAGGATCTCCGCGAGATCCGGGCAGTACTCCTGCCCGGTCCGCGCCACCAGCAGCACGCCCAGCGACATCTCGAACTGGCTGCGGGCCCGCGAGGCCAGCGCGTGCGCCTGGTTACGCGGCACCCCCAGAACATCCGCCAGATCGGCGCCATCGAACTCATGCCGGAGGTTCAGCTCGATGACCTCGCGCTCGCCGGGATTCAGCCCGCCCAGCGCCGCCCACACCAGGTCACGAAGCTCCGCCTGCTCGACATCG